>NZ_JAJSZC010000101.1:0-6733 GCF_036815105.1 Streptomyces sp. IBSBF 3136 | reverse complement strand
GCCTCGGCGGCCAGGCGGAGGTCGAGGGCGTCTCCGGCACCTGGAAGCGCCTGACGGAGAACGTCAACGAGCTGGCCGGGAACCTGACCCGGCAGGTGCGCGCCATCGGCGAGGTGGCCAGCGCCGTCGCCGAGGGCGACCTCACCCGGTCCATCACGGTCGACGCCGCCGGCGAGGTCGCCGAGCTCAAGGACAACATCAACTCCATGGTGGAGTCCCTGCGCGAGACCACCCGGGCCAACCAGGAACAGGACTGGCTCAAGACCAACCTCGCCCGCATCTCCGCCCTCATGCAGGGCCACCGGGACCTCTCCGTCGTCGCCGAGCTGATCATGGACGAGCTGGCCCCGCTGGTGTCCGCCCAGTACGGCGCCTTCTACCTCGCCGAGGACGGGGCGTCCGGACCCGAACTGCGGCTCGTCGGCTCCTACGGCCGCCCGGAGGACGACACCAGGCCCACCCGGATCGCCTTCGGCCGCTCCCTGGTCGGCCAGGCCGCGCGCAGCCGCCGCATCATCGGCGTGGACCAGCTCCCGCCCGGATACGTCACCATCTCCTCCGGGCTCGGGCAGATCGAGCCCACCGACCTGCTGCTGCTGCCCGTCGTGTTCGAGGAACAGGTCCTGGGAGTCATCGAACTCGCCTCGGTCACCGCCTTCACCCCGGTCCAGCGGGACTTCCTGCAGCAGCTGGTGGAGACCATCGGCGTCAACGTCAACACGATCGTCGCCAACGCCCGCACCGACGAACTGCTCGAGGAATCGCAGCGCCTGACCAGCGAACTGCAGTCGCGTTCCGCCGAGTTGCAGGCGCGCCAGGAGGAGCTGCAGCAGTCCAACGCCGAACTGGAGGACAAGGCCTCGCTGCTGGCCGACCAGAACCGGGACATCGAGGCGAAGAACCTCCAGATCGAACAGGCCCGGCAGGAACTGGAGGCGCGCGCCCAGCAGTTGTCGCTGGCCTCACGGTACAAGTCCGAGTTCCTCGCGAACATGAGCCACGAGCTGCGCACGCCGCTCAACAGCCTGCTCATCCTCGCCCAGCTGCTGGCCCAGAACCCCTCCCGCAACCTCACCCCGAAGCAGGTCGAGTACGCGGGCATCATCCACTCCGCCGGCTCGGACCTGCTCCAGCTCATCAACGACATCCTCGACCTGTCCAAGGTCGAGGCGGGCAAGATGGACATCACCCCCGAGCGGGTCCCGCTCAAGCAGCTCATCGAGTACGTCGAGGCCACCTTCCAGCCGATGACCTCGCAGAAGAGCCTCGACTTCACCATCACCACCGCCCCGGGCGCCCCCGCCGACCTGCTCACCGACGACTCCCGGCTGCGGCAGATCCTGCGCAACCTGCTGTCCAACGCGGTGAAGTTCACCGAGCAGGGCCGCGTCGAACTGCGCATCGAGCCCGCGCCGGACGAGGAGGCGCCCGCGGGTGTGGTGCGCGGCGGCACCATCGTGGCCTTCCGGGTGAAGGACACCGGCATCGGCATCGCGGAACAGCAGCGGGAGACCATCTTCGGCGCCTTCCAGCAGGCCGACGGCACCACCAGCCGCAAGTACGGCGGCACCGGCCTCGGCCTGTCCATCACGCGGGAGATCGCCCACCTGCTCGGCGGCGCCGTCACCGTGGAGAGCACGCCCGGCAAGGGCAGCACCTTCACCCTCTTCCTGCCCGTGGCCCGGGCGGACTTCGAGGAGGCCCTGCGGGGCGGTCGCGGGGCGCCCCAGCAGCTGACGGCGTCCCCGGTCGGCGCACCGGCCGAGCTGGAGCCCGTGCCCGAGGCCCGGCCGGCCACCGCCCGGGGACAGCGCGCACGCCGGCTGCTCGTCGTGGAGGAACGGCCGCGCGGCCTGCTCACGCTGGTCGCCGAGAGTGTCGTCGGCGATCTCGCGCATGGCCCGGGCGGCACCCCCGTCGACATCATCACCGCTGTCGGCGCGCAGGAGGCGGCCGGTGCGCTCGCCGCGGAACCCTGCCACTGCGTCGTCGTGCAGCTCGGCGCGCTCGACGGCGAGTCCGCCCGCTTCCTGCGGGCCATGCGCGGCGACTCGGCCCTGTCCAGCGTCCCCGTCCTGGTGCACAGCTCCCACCGCACCGACCAGCAGGCCCAGGACACCGAGGGCGGCTCGCTCGAGTACCTGTACAGCCTGGACGAGCTGCGCGAACGGATCGCCCTGCACCTGTCGGCCGAGGAGCCCGGCGAGGTGCTCACCCTGGTCCGCGGCGACGAACCGCAGCCGGCCGAGCCCCACCAGGTCGACGAGCGCGACCGGGGCCGCAGCGTCCTCGTCGTGGACGACGACGCCCGCAACCTCTTCGCGCTCAGCGGTATCCTCGAACTGCACGGCTTCCGGGTGCTGCACGCGGAGAACGGCCGCAAGGGCATCGAGACGCTGATGAACAACCCGGACGTCGAACTCGTCCTGATGGACGTGATGATGCCCGAGATGGACGGCTACACCGCGACGGCCGAGATCCGCCGGATGCCGCAGTACGCCGACCTGCCGGTCATCGCCGTGACCGCCAAGGCCATGCAGGGCGACCGGGAGAAGAGTCTCGCCTCCGGCGCCAGCGACTACGTGACGAAACCGGTGGACACCCATGACCTCATCGCCTGCGTCCGGCGCTGGCTCCCCGCATGAGGACACCCCCGAAAGCCCCACCGTCCGCCGGCCTAGGAGCGCGTACACCGTGAACGCCCACGACCCGTCGGCCGGACCCGAGGCACCCGCCCCGGGCCCCGCCGGCACCGACGCACCGGAGGCCCCCGACCCGGCCGCCGCGCTGCAGGCGGTCACGCTCCCCGGCACGTCCGGTCCGGCCGACGTGCCGGGCGCGCCGGGCGACCCCGGCGCGTTCGGCACGGACGAGGCAGGCCTCGACCTGGCGGACCTCGCCGATCTTCCGGACCTGGCCGACCTCGACCTGCCCAAGGTGCCCGCCAGCTCACCGGCCGGCCGGCTGGCCGCGACGGTCGAACGGCTGCGCACGGAGGTGCGGACGGCACAGGCCGAGGCCGAGGGCCGGGCCCTGATCGAACTGGCCAAGGGCATCCTCGTCGAGCGCCTCGGCTGCGGCCCCGCGCAGGCCGCGCGGCAGCTCGCCGAACTCACCGAGCAGGCCCGGGTGACCCCGCTGGAATTCGCCGTCGAGGTCATCAACCAGGCGGCGCGGGACCGGGTCTCGGAGGTCGCCGGGGCTTTCCTGGCCGCGACGGCGGACCCCGCGACGCCGGACGAGGACTCCGCCGCCGTCCGGCTGCGGGCCGCCGAGAGCGGGGTGCTCGCCGCCGACGACACCCAGGCGGTGGCCGACTCGCTGCTCCAGCACGCCCTGCGGCCGCTGGGCGCGGTGGCCGTCGCCGTCTGGGCCGCCGGCTCCGACGGCTCGCTCACCCTCGCCGGCAGCGCCGGTTTCCCGCCCACCGAGGCGGCCCGCTGGCGCTACGTCCCGCCCGACGTGGCCACGGTCGCCCGGCGCGGTCTGACCGAGCCCGACGGGCTCTGGCTGGGTTCCCTCGCCGACTCCGGGCTGCCCACCCTCGGACGGCGCGACTTCGCCGACGGCGCGCGGGTCGCCGTACCCGCCGGGACGGGCGGCCGGATCCACGGCGTCCTGGAGATCGCCTGGGCCCGGCCGGAGGGCCCACAGCCGCCCCCGGTGATCCGCCAGATCGAGGCGCTGGCCGAACTGTGCGCGCACACCCTGGAGTCCCACGCGCTGCCGCCCGGGGTCGGGCAGGAACCCCGGCTGCTGCCCGACGCGGCGGAGCTGATGGACCTGGCGGACGGGCTGCACGACCCCGCCCTGGTGCTGATGCCGCACCTCGACGACACCGGGCGGCTCGTCGACTTCCGCATCCAGCACGTCAACACGCACTTCCTCGACCCGGCGGGCCGGCCGCGGGCCATGATCAACGGCGCGCTGCTGCTGGAGGCCTATCCCATGGCCGCCGCGGCCAGCGAGCTGTTCCAGCGGGTCGAGCGGGTGTACGCCACCGGCGAGCCGTTCCGCGCCCAGCGGATGCGGCTGACCGCGTTGGTCGGCCAGGTGCCACTGGCGGCCGTCGCCGACATCAGCATCAGCCGGCACGGCGCCGGTGTCCTGCTCATCTGGCGCATCGAGGACGAGGCCGCGCGCCTGGCCAGCCTGCTCCAGCACGCCCAGCGGCTCGGCCGCATCGGCGGCTTCGAGGAGAACGTGCTGACCGGCGAGATCACCTGGAACGGGCAGCTGTTCGACCTCTACGGCCGGCCGCCCACCAGCCCCCCGGTCCCGCTGGAGGACCTGGCCGCGCACGCCCACCCCGACGAGGCCGTCACCATCGGCCGCTTCCTGCGCACGCTGCTGCACCACCGGCGCCCGGCGTCCGCCGCGTTCCGGCTGCTGCGGCCGGACGGGGTCACCCGGCACATGCGCGTGGTGGCCGAACCGGTTCTCGACACCGCGGGCCAGCTCTTCGTCGTACGCGGCGCCTACCAGGACATCTCCGCCCAGCACTGGACGGAGGTCGCGCTCGCCGCCACCCGCGACCAGCTCGCGCACACGGAGCAGCAGGCCGACGAGCGCAACCGCCTGGCCCTCCAGCTCCAGCACGCCATCATGCCGCCCGCGCAGACCCCGCTGCAGGTGCCGGAACTCAAGGTCGCGGTGCGCTACCGGCCGGCCGAGACCGAGCAACTGGTCGGCGGCGACTGGTACGACGCCGTCGTGCTGCCCTCCGGCCTGGTGCTGCTGTGCGTGGGGGACGTCGCCGGGCACGGCATCGAGGCGGCGACCAGCATGGTCGTGCTGCGCAACGCCCTGCGCGGACTGGCCGTGACCGGGGCCGGGCCCGCGCAGCTGCTGTCCTGGCTGAACATCGTCGCCCACCATCTGACCGGCGCGGTCACCGCGACCGCCGTCTGCGGTCTGTACGACGGCGAGCGGCGCACCCTGCGCTGGGCGAGGGCGGGGCATCTGCCGCCGGTCCTGGTGCGCGACTCGGAGGCGGTCGCCCTGCCCCCGATCAAGGGGCTGCTGCTGGGCGCGTTGCCGGAGGCCGGGTACGAGGAGACGGAGCTGCAGCTGGCGGCCGGTGACACCCTGCTGATGTACACGGACGGCCTCATCGAGCGCCGGGACCGCTCCGTCGAGGAGTCCATGTCGCACCTGCTGGACACGGCCAGCCCGGCGCCCGTCAGCCTGGACCAGCATCTGGACCGGCTGCTCACCTACAGCAGGTCGGACACCGACGACGACACGTGCATCGTGGGAATCCGCGTGGTCTGAGAGGACCGCCTCGCCCGCGCGGGGCGGGCCAGGCCGCCGGCGGGCTTCAGCCGCCGTGCGTGCCGGTGAGTGGCAGGGTGGCCGCGACGCGCTTGCCGTGCGGCAGGGGAGTGACCTCCAGGCCGTCGCTGAGCAGGTTGACCAGGTTCAGTCCATGGCCGCCGACGCGACCCGGGTCGGGAGGCCGTGCCCGGGGCGGCTCCACCGAGGTGTCGGTGACGGTGATGCGCAGCGCGTCGCCGTCGGCGGACAGCTCGAGCCCCAGGACGCACGGGCCGGGGGCGTGCTTGACGGCATTGGTGACGAGTTCGCTGACGACGAGCTGGGCATCCTGGACCGCGCGCCGCCCGGGCGCGTGCGGCGCTCGTGACAGCAGAGCGTCGACGGCGTCCCGCGCATCGGCGATGCAGGGCACCCCGGCGTCCCAGGTGCGGCTGTGCCGCAGGGGCGCGGGGCGGTTCCGCGTCATCGTGGGTGTGCTCACTCGGATGTCCATGCTTCGCTGCCCTTTTCCTCCGGGGCCCGGGCCCCACGTGACACGGCTCGTGACACGGCGGGGCAGGCCCGGGGAATCCGTTCCAGCGGATCTCCCGGGCCTGCCCCGGTCCGTCGCCGCTTCAGTGCCTGGAAAATCAGTGCTTGAAGACGTCCTTCGTCTTTTCCTTGGCCTGGCGGGCGTCACCGCGGGCTGCTTCCATGCGGCCCTCGGCCTCCAGACGCTCGTTGCCCACGGCGCGTCCCGCGGCCTCCTTGACCTTGCCCCGGGCCTGCTCGGTCTTCGCCTTGGCCTTCTTGTTGCCAGCCATCGGGTCTCACATCCCCACGTCTTCTCGGTGTGCGGTCCACATTCGCGTTGCCGCTCTGCGGCGGTCCAAACAGCCCCGGATTACTTACGCTTGGTTGAACAGTCCAGACTGATAAATCTATCGTCAGTAACCATGGAGACGAAGGACACCAGGGACGGGGACGGCCTGGCGCTCGCCGCCGCCCTGCGGCTCGCCATGGGCCGGATCGTGCGCAGGCTGCGCCAGGCCCACGCGGTGGGTGACCTGACCCTCTCGGAGGTCTCGGTGCTGGCCCGGCTGGCCGCCGCCGGACCCGACTCGCCCGGCGCGCTCGCCGAACTCGAGCGCGTCCGGCCGCAGGCGATGGCCACCACGCTCGCCGGGCTCGAACAACGCGGACTCGTCAGCCGCGCCCCCGACACGGCCGACGGCCGGCGGGCCATCGTGTCCGTCACCGGCGCGGGGCGCGGCGTGCTGGAGGAGCGCCGCTCGGAGTCCGTGGACCGGCTCGCCCGCGCCCTCGACGAGTTCAGCCCCGAGGAGCGCGCGGCGCTGCGTGCCGCGATGCCGCTGCTCGACCGGCTGGCGGATCGGCTGTGAGCGGGCGGACGCCGCCGCACGGCGGCCCCGCCCCGCGCGGCCGGCTGCTCGCCCGCTCGGCCCGCCCCCGGGAC
>NZ_JAJSZC010000100.1:0-26492 GCF_036815105.1 Streptomyces sp. IBSBF 3136 | reverse complement strand
GGCGAGGTTGTTGCGGGCGGAGAGGGTGTCGGGGTGGTCGTCGCCCAGGATGCGCTCCCGGTCGGCCAGGACCCGTTCGCGCAGGTCGAGGGCGTCCTGGATGCGCCCGGCATCGCCGTAGGAGTTGGCGAGGTTGTTGCGGGCGGAGAGGGTGTCGGGGTGGTCGGGGCCGTGGATGTCGTAGCTGTGGCGAGCGGTTCTCTCGTCGTACTCGATGGCCTGCTGGTAGAGCCCCGCGTCCGTGAGGCTGCTGCTGACTCGGTAGATGCAGGGGTGGGCTTCGGGCTGCCACAGGGCCGGGCGGGTGAGTTCATCGAGATGGACTGCGTTGGCACGCAGTGCGGCGGCCAGTTCCCGTTCCTCGTGGTCGTGGCGGGGCCACAGGCTCAGGATCGCGTCGGCCGCGGTACGGGCCGTGGCTGGGACCATGCCGGTCGGGATGGTTTCCCGCACCGCGCGGGCGGTCAGGGCGTGCATACGGATGGGGGCGGTGGCGGTGTCCTGGGTGATCAGGGCATAGGTGCGCAGGCATTCCAGCGCGCTGCGCACCTCGCCTTCGGTGACGGCTGGGTGGTGGCGGCGCAGCCGGCGTCGTCGTGGTGGGCGTGCGGTGCGCAGGTGGCTGAGGGCTGCGGGAGTGGTCCATGCGGTGGCGGGGTGGCCGTGAGAGTCCATGAGGGAGGCGAGGTGTAGCAGGGGGCGGGCCAGATGGGTGGTGTCGGCCGCGTCGACCGCGTCGAGGGAGAGCAGGAGAGAGGCGGTGACGGGCCGTCCGTAGCCTTCGGTGTCGGCGCTGGGCGGGAGCAGATCACCCAGCCGACTGCTGGTGTCGCGCAGCAGGGTGAGGTAATCGGGCATCGTGCGCCTGGTGTTGATGAGGTAGGCGGCGGCGTGACCGAGGGCGAGGGGCAGATCGCCGAGTTCGTCTGCCAGTTCGTCCGCCCGGCCGGGGTCGTGGAGGTGGGCGTGTCCGGCATCGGTGAGCCGGCGGCGCAGATAGGCACCGGCCTCCTCCCGCGTGTAGAGGCCGAGCCGGATCAGGGTGCGGCCCTGGCCGCTGAGCTGGGCATCCTCGCGCCGGGTGGTGGCCAGGACCCAGCCGTTACCCGTACCGCTGTCCGGCCACCATTCCCCCAAGGGGGCGGGGTCGGTGACGTCGTCGAGCACCACCAGCCACCGTCGCCGCGTGGCCGCCAGCCATCGCACGAACAGCCGTGCCGCTCCGCCTTCGTCCTCCTGGTCGGCACCGGGCAGATGCAGTTGCCCGGCTGCTTCTGCGTACGCGGTGATGATCTGGTCGGGGCCGGTGGCTCTCGCCCACACCAGCACGTCGAGACCGGCACCCCTGGTGTGCTCCTGGTCCCGCAGCTGCCGTGCCAGGGACGCCGCCAGCTGGCTCTTGCCCACTCCTCCGGCCCCGGACAGCACCACGTCACGGCCCTCGCGCCGCGCCCCATCGGCGTGGTCCCGTATCGCCGTACGAGGCTGGAACGCCGCAGCGAGCCGCGGCACGTCCCCCACCCACACCGGCCACTGCACAGACGTGCTTGGCACCGGCATCCGATACACGTGCATGTCCCCCGCCACCTGGGTGACATCACGCTGCGCCCGTGCCCGCTGACCCGTACGGCGCTGCACCGAACGCTCCACCACCGCCGGCCCCTCAGGCCCGGTCTCCACCGACCTGGTCGACGTCACCGCCGCCGCGTCCCTTCTGGTGGATGTTCTCCCGCATCGGCCGACGCCCGGCCCTGCCAACCGCACCGGCGTTTCCCGCGGTCTGCCTGACGTTCCCTCCCGCGCGGGCCGACTGCCGTACCGTGCGCTCCGGGCCGCCGCCTGCGGGTGCGCCGGTCTGGGAGGCCCACCAGCCCAGCGCGGCCAGCACCCCGGCCGCAACCACACCACCGACCGGGCCAATCACCTCCCACGGGTCATGCCCACCCGAAGACAGCACCGCCCACGGCACAGCCACGGCAAAGAACGCCGCAACCGAGGCCACCACCGCCACCACCCACCGCACCGCCGCCATACCCCGCCCCCGTCCGAACCCGTCAACACGCCTGGAACATCACATGGTTGCACCTACCGCTCAACCAGAACCCACCCACGGGGAAATCGACGGCCGAGCCGTGCGCAGCCGCTGATCCGCCGTCCAGACACGCAAGCAGCGACCGTGCCGACCGACCGATCGGGCAGAGCTACACAGCAGCCCGCGGAAGGCATCGCCCCTAACCTGGAAGCTGCCGCAGCCCATGCTCGCCACCTCTGTGTCCGTCCCCGCCCTGCCCCCAGTGCCGACGACGGCATCTCATCGGGCGCGTCAGGGCCTGTCTCTTGCCCTGGGTCTTGTCGGGGATCTTGAGGGCCTGCGTTTTCGCTGCTCAGAGGCGGTGGGCACGTGCGCCTGGCGGTCGTCGTTGGTCGTCATCGGCCACTGTCGAGCGACGTCGGACGGCCCAGGGACGGCCCAGCTTCGCCCGCTGGGGCCCCGTTCGTCTGACAGCGGGGTCCTACGATGCGGCCCGTCTGAGCCTCAGCAGACGACAGCCAGCCACGACGGCGAACGCGCCGACCGACCAGGCGCGCGTATGTCTCGCCGCACCCCCACCGGCCTCAGCCACGGTGCAGTGCCGTCGACGGAAGCAGCCACGCCGGCCGGGCCGTGTGGACGGGACGGAGTCGATCGCACCAAGCCCTCAGCTTGGGAAGCTTGGGTTACTTGCGGACGGTTGCCGGGCTGACCTGCGGCGGACCGGCCACGGAGCCTGACTGGCTGCCGACCTGGCCCCCGTCATTCCCCGTGATTCCCCGCACGATCTGGCACGCGTCTGGCACGGGCGCTGCCGTTTGGCCTGTGCGCCCGCTGCGGCAGCGACCACCGATTTAGGAGTTCGATCCGAGCGCAGTCCAGCTGCTGCCGACGACTGATGCGACGCCCGGACGCAGCCGCTGGTGTACGCCCATGTCCGACGTCGTTGATGTCAGCAGTGGATGTCAGACACGTGGTTTTGCGGGGCGGGTGACAGCGCGGCGCGGGCGGCGGAGAGCACCTGCCCGGACAGCGGGGAGTTCTTGGTGGCGCGGGCCAGGAGAAGGGCGCCGAGCATGGTGCACAGCCGGGCGATGCCGTCCTCGTCGTCGGTGGCGAGCCACTGGGTGAAGTCCTGTACCGCTTCGGCGTAGGCGCGGTGCGCTTCGTGGTCGCCACTGTCCCGGGCCATGTCGGTGGCGAGCGCGGCGACGGGGCAGCCCGAGGCGGGGTTGTCCCGGTGCCGGACGGACAGGTACCCGTCGATCAGGGACTGCTGGGCCTCGACACGGTGACCCTCGTGCTCTTCGAGTGTGGTGGCGTGGAATTCGGCCAGTTCGCCGAACGCGTGGGTGACCGCCTCGTCGATCAGGGCCTCCTTGGAGGCGAAATGCTTGTAGAAGCCGCCGTGCGTCAGGCCGGCCGCCTTCATCAGGTCCGCGACGCTCACGCCCGTGCCCTGTTCGCGGAACAGCTGCGAGGCCCGTTCCACGACCCGCTGGCGGTTCGCCTGTGCCTGCGCCTGTGAGACGCGACCCATAGGGCACCTCCCTTTTGGATGCTGGACGACATCTATCGTACGGTGTTGTTTAGATTATTTGCATCATCTATTCAGGGCACCCCTCCCCCCGTCCCAGGGCGCGCCCCCTTTCCGGGAGACACTTCATGGCCACTCGCCTCGGCCCGGCCGCCGAAGCCGACCTGACCACCGCCACCGCCACCTCCGCGGCAACCGCGCCACCGGTCCGGCTCTGGCTCCAGCCCACCGTGATCGCCCTGGTCGTCGTGGCGGCCTTCATCGGCTGCTACGTCGGTCTGCAGCGCAACCCCCAGCCGCACCGGGTGCCGGTGGCTGTCGCCGGCCAGGAGCTTTCGGGCGAGGTGAGCCAGGCCCTTGGTGACAGCGTCGATGTCCATCCTGTCGCCGACGCCGCCACGGGGCGCGCTGAGGTTGAGCGCCGCGACGTCGTGGCCGCGATCAGTGGCCGCGCGGCCTCCGACCGGTTGCGCCTGGAGGTCGGCGGAGCCAACGGGCAGTCGACCACGACGGCCGTCAAAAGCCTGATCGGCGCCTATGCCCATGGCTCGGGCCAGCGCCTGACCACGGTGGATGTCGTCCCGTTCGCTCGTTTCGACTCGCGTGGACTGGCCGGGTTCTACCTGGCGTTCGGCGTCACACTGGCCGGGTTCGTCCTAGCCCAGAACGTTCTGGGTCTCGCGAACCGTCTGCACCTGCGCCACCGGTTCTGGCTGCTGTCCGACGCCTCTGTGGCCATCGGCATCGTCGCCACCGTCATCGCCGGCCCTATCCTCGGGGCGGTGCCTGCGCCGGTGATGCCGCTGGCCTTCGCCCTGACCCTGCTTGCCGCGGCAGCCGCGTTCACCACCAAGCTGCTGGGCACCTACCTCGGCCCGGTCGGCGTGCCCGTCGCCACCCTTTTGCTGCTCACGGTCGGCAACTCCACCAGCGGAGCGGCCATCGGCCCGGACCTCCTGCCCTCCGCCGCACACGCCGTCTCCGCCCTGCTGCCGCCGGGTGCGGCCGTGCGCGCCGTGACCGACCTGAGCTACTTCCACGGCGCGCAGGCGGCGCAGCCGTTGGCCACCCTCGCGCTGTGGGCGGTGATCGCCGCCATCCTGGTGAGCCTTCGTCCCCGCCTGAGGCGGCGGCGCACGCGGGTCACCGCCTGACCCCACGGTCGGGGTGAAGGTCGTGCCACAGGCGTGCCACAGGCGTGCCACAGGCGTGCCACTACGGGCCGCAGGGTCCTTCTCGAACACCAGAGGGCCGACCCGGGAGGAACCCCCTCCTGAGCCGGCCCTTCTCTCTGTGTCCCCGGCAGGATTCCTGTGTCCCCGGCAGGAGGCCAGCCCGCCGGGGTCAGGAACGGATGAACGCGAGGATGTCCGGGTTGAGGACCTCCGGGTGCGTCGACAGCATCCCGTGCGCATAGCCCTCGTAGGGCTTGAGGGTCCCGTTCTTCAGAAGCATGACCGTCAGGGGTGCCGAGTCGTCGTACGGGACGACCTGGTCGTCGGTTCCGTGCGCGACGAGGACGGGCACCTCGATCTGCTGCAAGTCCTCGGTGAAGTCGGTCTCGGAGAACGCCGCAACGCACTCATAGTGCGCGTTCGCCGCGCCCATCATGCCCTGGCGCCACCAGTTGTCGATCAAACCCTGCGACACCTGCGCTCCGGGACGGTTGAAGCCGTAGAACGGCCCCGAGGGAATATCAACGAACGACTGAGCCCGGTTGCCGGCGACGCCCTCACGGAAGCCGTCGAAGACCTCCATCGGCAAGCCGCCCGGGTTGGCCTCCGTCTTCAGCATCAGCGGTGGCACCGCGCCCACCAGGACCGCCTTTGAGACACGGCCGGGCTTAGCGCGGGCGACGTAGCGGGCGACCTCGCCACCGCCGGTGGAGTGGCCGATGTGCACGGCGCCCCGCAGGTCGAGTGCGTCGGTCAGGGCGGTCACGTCCGCGGCGTAGGTGTCCATGTCGTGGCCGGTCGCGGTCTGGGTCGAGCGTCGGTGGCCACGGCGGTCGTGGGCGATGACTCGGTAGCCTGCATCAACACGGTCGCTTCTGGTGGACGAGCCGTGGACGGCAAGAGGCGTGTGTGGGATCGGTCTCGAACTTGTTGATGGTCAGGCCACGAGCAGAAGCGCCGCTCCCGGCATCGGGGCCGGCCGTACCCTCGCCCAGCGCGGGCACCTCCCGTCCTCAGCGGGCCAGGTCCGCGCGTCCTGACCCAGATCGGTGCAACTCGGGGTTCGTGAAGCTTGCGGTCGTCAGGGGGTCGCGACGGCTTTCAGGATGGTTCGGCTCGTTCATCAGCGTGGCCGCTGGATTGGCGGAGCTCCCCGATCCATCTCAAGGCGGACAGGGAGGGCATGAAGAAGTATTCGCCGCCGCGCAGCACGTTGAATGTCTGGATGCCGTGGATGCGGCGCCGGACCGGATGTTGCGGGATGGTGAACGTCGCCCCGTCCTCCTGCAGCCCGACGTTCGGATCGCGTTCGTCGCCCAGGTCCATGAAGTTGCCGTTGTTGATCCACTCTTGCTGCAGGAACTCCATCGTGGCCATTGCCTTGGCGCTCAGGAAGATGAAGTAGGTGCCGCGTGCTACCTCGTCGTCCTGCTCCGAGGTCGCGTCAGGGTCGTAGGGTGCCCCGTAGGTCGTGCTGCGCCGGATGATCCGGTGAATGTTCACGTCGGCGAGTAGGGCCATCTTGGTGTCGCGCGGGTTCATGCGCCGCATGTGTGAGCCGAGCGGCACCTGCCGGCCGTGCGGATCCGCGGTGTAGGTGAAGTCGTTGTTCCGGCGCGCGTCCGCGCCGAGCGCTGGGTCGTCCTGCGTCGGGGCGAGCGTCAAGGGCGCGCCGCTGCGCCAGCGGCCCACCAGCTTCGCGGCGAGCAGTTCCCGCTCCTGCTCGGTCTGCGCGTGCTCGCGCAGGAACCGGTTGAACGTCCCGACGCGGGCCTGGTAGTTGCGCAGCCCGACGAAGGTGCCGTTGCGGCCCAGCACGTCCGGGCGGGGCATCGGCAGCGGCACGCCGGCCTCGCCGGGGTAGCCGAGGATGAATTCGCCGGCCTTGATCGGTGGTCCCTGGCCGGGCAACGAGTCGACGCCGCAGCCCTCGATGGCCGGCTGGCCGATCGAATCTTTGTAGCCCAGCGGATTGAGGGCGCCCGGCTGGGCGCCGAAGTCCTGCGTCAGCATTACGGTGACGCCGGAGAACCCCTGATACTGCTGGCCCGCGGTCTCCATCGCGCGGCGCCACTTGTCTTCCGTGTCGCTGAAGATGCTGACCGCGATGTGGATCTCCCCGGTGCCGAAGGGCCTTTCCCAGTTCACCGGATCGTTTGGTCCGTAGTCCCGGAGCTTGTCGGCGCGTGCGGCCATCCCCACGCGGAATGCTTCGGGGAAGGACCGGAGCGAATCCTCTGGCAGGCCTAGAGCCACCAGCCCGGTGGAGCTGATGGCGATTGAGGTCCAGGCGTCGCCGGCCTGCCACCAGTCGGCGGCAGAGTCGACATAGGGTGTCAGCCGCTGCACGAATTCGCGGCCGGCCTGGGCATCCTCCACATGGAGCATGACGTGCGTGCCGTAGTAGGGCTCGGGCCGGTAGCGCAGCACCGTCGCCTGGATGTCGTCGAGCTCCACGGTGACGGGGGCGCGCGGAAGGTCGCCTCCGAGGCGATCGACGAGCGGCATGGTGTTCTCCCACAAGAAACCGAGACGAGCCGGCTCACGGGGACAGTCTGCGGGGTGGCGCGGCCGCACCCCGCAGACTGTCCGGGTGGCTGGACTAGTCGCTGATCTTGTCCAGGAATTCTTCCAGCGCGTGGCCGACGCGGTTCAGCCGCTTGGTCTCCGCCACCGTCAGATCTGGATTCGCGACGTACCAGCCATCGGCCATGATCTGGTACTTCGCGATCCAGTCCTTCACCGACGGGCTGCGCGTTCCCGGCCATCCCACGCAATTGCACATAAACAGATCCAGTTCGTCCGGGATCTTCGTTGCGAAGTCATCGATGTAGGGGTCCCACTCATCGTCGTAGGCGGTGCAGAAGAGCAGCTTCGTGTCGTTGTCGAGGAATACGAAGCGCATATCGTGGACGGTGCCAACCCTGTCTGTGTCATCGAAGTTTCCGTCCCGCAGCTGCAGGAAGGCGCGCAGTCGCTCCGCTCCACCTTCCACGAACGGAGCGATCAGGGTGAGCTCCGAGACCCTGCCCTGACGGCTGCCGACCCGGCCAGCGGATTCCATCCGCGTTCGCGGCTTCCCCACAAACGACGTCGCGTCTTTTCGGAGTACGTTCTCCAACGCCTGCTTTCCCACCTCCGGCGCGTCGGCGTAGAGCTCTCGCAGCTTCTGGATCTTCTGCTCCACGGCCTGATCGGGTTCCGGTGCGGTCGCTGCCCCTTCTTGCATTGTCATAGCTGTCCTGTCCTTTCGATCCGGTTCGATTCCTGCGCCCGGATAATGGCCACACGACCCACGGATGCGCCGCGGACCGGGCGGTTACCGCCCGAGCCGGGCCCGTCTGATCACGGCAACACCGAATCGGCACTGGTCGGCTCGGTTTGCGGCTGGTGGTTGAGCGTCCGGCGGACCTTGGCCGACGCCGTGTAGATCCGTCGCACGTTCATGATTTCGCCCAGCGGGCGGTGAGCGGACGTGACACGCCACTGATTGAACGCGAGCGCGTCACCCTTCTCGAAGTTCTCGGGTCCCGAGATGTCCTGGCGCGGTAGATGCACGCGTCCCACGGTGACAAAGGGAGACAACTTTTCGGGCCATTCCACGGTCAGGACGTTCACTGGCATCGCCGTGAGGTCCGTGCACAGCTGGACCTGAAGATCGAAATTGAATGGTCTCGCCTGTAGCTCGTCCGCCAGCGTCGGATAAAACACGTCCGGGCCAATCGTGAGGTCGAGATCACGATGGATCACGTGCGTGGCGCTCTCCGCGGCCGGCGCGACACGTATCTTGGCGATGTAGTCCCCATGACGTACCGCGCCCATGCTCCAGAACGTGGTGAGCAGCGGATTGCGCACCTGCGTCTGCGTTGCCACTCTCACGATCGCGAATAGCTCGTCCCATGCCCACTCTTGTTGCTGCAGCTGGCCCTTGCCCGTGAGCACATCCGCCAGCAGCTCGTGGAGACCCGCCTTGCCGCGCGTCAGGTAGTCCTGCGCGTTGTTCGCGATGTCCTCGATGAACAGGTAGTGTTTCGCCGTATTGCTGATGAAGATGGGATTATTTTTGAGCACGAGGTCGAAGGTGGTCGAGTCCGGCTCGTCTTCGACGAGTTTTGGTCCGTCGATATCGAACATTTTGATCGCGAAGCCAAGGCCGGGTCCGAGTTGTGCGTCCGTGCCCAGGTGGTTGGACGTGCTGGAGAAGCGAATCAGTGCGCCGTGGCGGCCTGGCTTGGCATAGATGCCCTGCGCATACGCCGCCGGCACATCAGCCAAGATCTCGACTTCTGCCTTGACCAGGCCGAATGACTTCGCGTGCGCGCCGCGGACGGCCCGCCCGGTGCCCTCGGTACTCGGCGATTCACGGCCCTTTTTCTCCCAGAAATCGATGATCTGTGCCAGCAGCTCGTCGAGATGGGGATCGATGGTCTCGATCTCAGGGGTATAACGAACGAACTCGGATGACATCTGTCGCCCCTCCAAGTCGGTCTCGCTTGTCCCGTTCGTTCAATGCTTGTGGCTCTGCTGAACTCCACCCGAGTAATATTTGGCGGCCAAGTACAGCCTTTGAGTGTGCTGGGCTTGATGGTCTCGAGTGTGCCCGGCACTGTCGGTGACTGGCGGAGGTTGCCGCTGTTGATCCACTCTTGTCCGAGAACTATCCATCGCCTCGGCGCTAACTCTGATCATTCATGCGCCCAGCAGACGGGAGGTGATCTCGTGCAGGTGATCTTTCGTCGTAAGCCCGTCGTCGCTTGCCGGTGTGAGTCCGGTCCGGGTACCTGCCAGGAGGCCCAATGTCCGAGCACGCTGGGGCCCGGTCTTGAAACGGGTCAACTACAGACTGGGGCAGTCGCCGAAGGCGCATCACCCGACCTGAGTTGCATCATTAGGGTGTAATCATCGCATGCGTTGGGCAGGAGCGCGAGCCGTTCGAGGGCGGCGGTGATCTCGCCGGAACGGCCTGCATCTGCACAGACGGCCCCCGTAGAGCCCGGCGGACCGGGCCGTCTGTGGGCCGTCCGAGGGCGGCCAGCGACGACCGACAACGGCCAATGACGACCACAACCTTGGACTTTTCTGAAGGTCACCAAAATTTGCGCCCGCTAGAGCCCAATCACTCGTACGATCTAACTCAACCATGCGCGATGCACATCGGCCGATTGTCCAATTCTTTGGCCATCTCGGTAGATAAATCTAGCGGTGAGATATCGAGCGCGCTCCTACCTGACATGGTTGGGTGGATTGATTGACCATCCGTGGCTGGATAAGTCGCCCACTGAAGGCGAGTAGGTCGGTGGAGCGGCTTTGGGCTGGAGCTGATTTGGCGCGAGTGGTGGAGCCGACCGCCCCAGCCGCAGAGGGTTTCTCCCCACGACGTCCCCGCAGCCGCCGAGCGCGCCGCCGGGCGCGGCCAGCCGGGGCGAAGACAGGAGGCAGGCCGCGCCGCAGAGGCGGCGCGCGCCCGCGCCGTGCGCGGGCCTTGATGAAGTAGGGAAAGCCTTGTCCCTCGGCTGGCTGGGCCTGCCGTCGGTACTCGTCGAACAGGCTGAAGAACAGCTCAACCGCAGGTACGCCGGCCTCCTGTGCCTCGCGTTCGATCTCGACCGCCCAGCCAAGGGAACTGTGACGGCCGAGCCGCTGCCACAGCCACTCGGCGAAGGGGCCCTGAGTGCCTGGACTCCAGAAGGCGAAGTCTTCCTCGGCGGCTGCACGGCCATCACCGCTCGGTAGCCGATGAGCATGGAGTCCAAGTGCTGAAGTGAGTCGCCGCGTAGCCACATACCGGGCCGGTGGCGTATCTCATCAAGGAACTCATGGACGCTGGACAGCTCCCTGAGGTGCCTTGGCTGCCGACGTACACTGTCTGCCTCTGTCATCGGGTGAGCAGTTGCCTGCCGTCGTGGCTACGTACATGGGGGCCGTTGCTGTCCAAGGCGTCCATGAGCCATCCGGGCGACGGGCAAGGGCGAGGCGTTCGTCATCGCCACCGGTCTGCCGGTGTCTCACCGCTCCAAGTCGGCTGCCATGAGCTGGTACAGGTTCGCCGTCGAGTACGTGGACGCCCGTTGGCCCCAACTCGGCGGCAACAGCCGCAAGAACATGGCCAAGACGCTGACCGCGACCACCATCGCGTTGCTGCGGGCCAAGCCAACCCAGTTCGCACCAGCGGCCGTACGCACCGCTCTGCGGGAATGGGCGTTCAACACCAACCGACGCCCGGACTCGCCCCGGGACGTGCTGGCCATCCTCCGTTGGGTTGAGCGGAACTCTCTGCCCGTCTCCGCCTGGGAGGACCCCGAGAAGGTCGACCAGGTCCTGCTTGTCATCGACACGCGCCTCGACGGCAAGCAGGCGGCGGCCTGGTCCAGGAAGCGCAACCGCCGCATCCTCAACGTCGCCGTGAAGTACGCGATCCGCCGGCGCATCCTGAGGGTCAACCCCCTGCCCAAGGGCAAGGAGTCCACGGCCGTCACGAAGACCACGAATGCCGTCGACAAGCGGTCCCTGCTGAATCCCGAACAGGCCGCGGCGATCCTCGACTGGATACGGCGCCGGCCGCGCGGTGGCAAGCGGCTCCACGCCTTCTTCGCCACCTTGTACTACTGCGGGCCCCGGCCTGAGGTAGCCGTGGCCATGCGCGTGGAGGACGTGACGCTGCCCGTGCCCGGCGCCGACGACCAGTGGTGCGAGCTGCTGATCCACACGGCGACCCCGGAGGTCGGGAAGCAGTGGACCGACACGGGGGAGATCCACGAGCGACGCGATCTGAAAGGACGTGCGGAGGGTGAGACACGCACCGTTCCCGGGCATCCGGCCCTCACGCGCATCCTGCGCCGGCACATCGAGGAGGAGCAGCTCCAACCGGGTGATCTGCTCTTCCAAGGGGAGTTCGGCGGCATCCTCGCCGGCTCCGTCATCCGCCGGGCGTGGCGCAGTGCGCGTAAGGCCGTGCTGCCCCCGCACGTCTTCGAGTCACCCACCCACCGGACGGCGCGTCTATGACAACCGGAACACGCGTCTGACGAAGTGGCTCAACGACGGCATCCCGCCCGCCCAGGTGGCCGAGTGGGCCGGAAACAGCGTCGCGGTGCTCCTGGCGACCTACGCCCGCTGCGTCGACGGGCAGCTGCCTGACCTGAAGCGGCGGCTGGAAGTTGCGGGTGACCTCCGGGAGGAGGAGCCGGGCGCTGGCTGATCTCCCCCCGGTGGAGAACTTCGACACGTATTCGACACGGCCACCCGCGAAAACCCGGTGACAGCCGGACAGCCCCGGAGTCCGCCCTTGATCGTCGAGAGGGCGTCCGGGCCTTCGTCGCGACCGCTGGCACCCGCCCTGACCAGCAAAAAGCCCTCCCGTATGGGAGGGCGAGGGGTGGCGCCCCCGGCAGGACTCGAACCTGCGGCCAAGCGCTTAGAAGGCGCCTGCTCTATCCACTGAGCTACGGGGGCCTGGTGCGGGACAAGGATAAAGCTCCCCGTTCCTTGACCCGGTTGCTTCGCCTCCGTGGCTCGATGTGGAGGTTCGGTGAAGCGGTCCTGATAATCGCAGGCAGGTGCGAATCGTGCACCGCTTTTGGCCTTCGACGCACCGGGTGTTGTGCACTCGTTATGCCTGGACTGTGCCTCCGTCCCAGTCATCCCTTACATCCGATGTGTTCCATCGGCACGCTGAGATGTCCATATGCTTCAGAATTCCCCTAAACTTGGGCATTCTTCGCATGTGGTGACCTTGGACGTACGGCCTCAGCTGCTCGACACACTCTCCGCGCTGCGCGACCGTGTCGCGGCCGCACGCTTTCCGCTGCCCCTGGCCGGAGCCCCGCGCGCGCGTGCGAACCGCGACGAACTCCTGGCGCAGCTGGACGACTATCTGCTGCCCCGGCTACGGGAGCCCGAGGCGCCCCTGCTGGCGGTCGTCGGCGGGTCCACCGGGGCGGGCAAGTCCACCCTGGTGAACTCGCTGGTGGGCCGGCGGGTGAGCGAGGCGGGGGTGTTGCGGCCGACGACCCGCACACCGGTTCTCGTGTGCCATCCGGAGGACCATCACTGGTTCAGCGGCACACGCGTGCTCCCCGCCCTCACCCGGGTGTGGGTGCCCGACAAGGAAGCGGGCGACGATCTGCTGTCCTCCGGCGACGGCCCGCCGCGCGTGCTGCGCATCGAGACCGCCGAGACCCTCCCGCGCGGCCTCGCCCTGCTCGACGCCCCCGACATCGACTCCCTGCTCGCCGACAACCGTGTCCTGGCCGCCCAGCTGATCTGCGCCGCCGACATCTGGGTCATGGTCACCACCGCCGCCCGCTACGCGGACGCCGTCCCCTGGCACCTGCTACGCACCGCCAAGGAGTACGACGCCACCCTGGTGAGCGTCCTGGACCGCGTGCCGCACCAGGTCCTCTCGGAGGTCTCCCGGCAGTACGGCGCCCTGCTCAGCAAGGCCGGACTCGGCGAAGTACCCCGCTTCACGGTGCCCGAGCTGCCCGAGTCGGCCTGGGGCGCGGGGCTGCTGCCGGCCAGCGCCGTGGCCGCCCTGCGGACCTGGCTCGTGCACCACGCCCAGGACGCCGCGGCCCACCGCACCGTCATGGCCCGCACCGCCTACGGCCTGCTCGACTCGCTGAAGGCGCGCATCCCCGAACTGGCCAGCGCGGCCGCCGCCCAGTACGCGGCCGCCCTCCGGCTCACCGCCGCCGTCGACGGCGCCTACGACACCGAGCACGCGCGCGTGCGCGGCCGGCTGCAGTCCGGGGCCGTGCTCGCCGGGGACGCGCTCAAACGCTGGCGCGCCTTCCCCCTCGACTGCACGGCGGGCGAACTGCTCGACGCCCTCGTGGAGAGCCTCGCCGCCCTGCTGCTGTGCGCCGTCACCGCCGCCGACGAGCGTGTCGACGACACCTGGCGGCGCGACCCCGCGGGCGAGGCCCCCGGACTCGCCGGCCGCGACCCGTCCCTGGAGAGTGCCGAACACCGCATCGGGCTCGCCGTACGGCGCTGGCGGCGCGAGCTCGAGGAGTACGCCGAGGAGGAGGTGCGACACCTCGATCGCAGCACCGCGCCCGACTCCGAGGCCATCGCCGCCCTCGTCGCCACCGCTCTGCTGGGCGGCCGCCGGGCGCGCAACTCCGGCGAGGGCCTCGCCGAGCGGCTCGGCGCGCACGGCGCACTCCGGCTGCGTGACCGTTCCGGACGCCTGCTGACCGATTACGTCGACCGCGTGATGCACACCGAACGCGAGCGGCGCCTCGCCCCCCTGGACGCCCTGGGCGTCGACGCCGGGCCCCAAGTCGACCTCATCGCCGCGCTGTCCGTACTGCAGAAGGAGAGGTGACCGGTGACCGCCGTCACTGACCACGACCACACGGACCACATGGATCAGCTCGATCGCTCCGATCACCTGGATCACTTGAAGCGCATGGACCACATGGAGCAGGCAGACGGACACGGGGGAGTGGATTCCGGCGCCCGCGGCACCAGGGATGTGCCCGCGGTGCGGGGACCGTCGCCGGACCAGGTCCCCCCGACCGGTCCTGACCCGTCGGCCGTCCCGGGTACCTCGGCCGTCCCGGGTACCTCGGCCGTCCCGGGTACCTCGGCGGCCCCGGGTTCCTCGGACACCTCCGCCCGGGCCGAGGCCGGGGAAGGGGCTCCGCAGCCGGCCGAGGGCGGGCACGCGCGCGTACCGGCTGAGCGCCGGGAGAACGACCGGCAGGCCCGGGTCCCTGAGGCGAACCACGGCGACCAGGCACGGCACGCGCGCGAGAGGCCTTCGGGCGCGGAGACCGGCGGCGGTACCGGTGGCAGCGACACCGGTGACGACAGGGACGGTGCCGCGCACCGCTCCGCGCACGGTCCCGCGTACGGCGCCACGAACAGCCCCACAGCCGGCGCCGCGGACGGCGAAAGGTCCGGGTCCGGTTCCCGGAGCGGCTCCGGTTCTGGATCAGGTTCCGGTACGGCAGCGGGTCCCGCGTCCGGTACGGCCACGAGCGTTGCGTCCGGTGCGGCCACGGGCGTTGTGTCCGGTGCGGCCACGAGCTCCGCGTCCGCTGCGGCCTCCGGCTCCGATCCCGGCTGCGACCCCGACGGGGACCCCGACTCCGAAGCCTGGGACGACGGCCTCATCGCGCGGCGCGTGACGGAGACCAACGCCGCCGCCCTCGCGGCCGAGCGCGCCGCCCTGCTGGACGCGCCCGCCCGCGGTCCGGCGAGCCACACTTCCGTACCACTGGCCTACGACGGGCCCCTGCGCTCGCGCCTCGACGCCCTGCGGGAACTCGTCGGTCTCTCCCGGGCCCGGCTGGACAGCCGGACGCTCGCCGAGGCGGGCCGGGTGCTGGACGAGGCGGCCGCCCGCCGCAAGCTGTCCGGTCGGCACACCGTCGTCGCCATCGCGGGTGCCACCGGCAGCGGGAAGTCGCAGCTGTTCAACGCCCTCGCCGGGGTGGCCATCTCCGAGACCGGCGTACGGCGCCCGACCACCGCGGCTCCCATCGCGTGCAGTTGGAGCGACGGCGCGGCGGGGCTCATCGACCGGCTCGGCATCCCGGGCCGGTTGCGTCGGCGCCCACTGCACAGCGCCGAGGGCGAGGGCCAGTTGAAGGGGCTGGTCCTGGTCGACCTGCCCGACCACGACTCCGCGGCCGTGGAGCACCGGGCGCAGGTCGACCGGATCCTGCGGCTGGTCGACGCGGTCATCTGGGTGGTGGACCCCGAGAAGTACGCCGACGCCATGCTCCACGAGCGCTACCTGCGGCCCATGGCCGGGCACGCCGAGATCATGTTCGTCGTCCTCAACCAGATCGACCGGCTGCCCGGGGACGCCGCCGACCAGGTCCTAGACGACCTGCGCCGGCTGCTCGACGAGGACGGCGTGGCGCTCGGCGAGTTCGGCGAACCGGGCGCGACGGTCCTCGCGCTGTCCGCCCTCACCGGCGACGGGGTCGACGATCTGCGTGACGCCCTCGGCGAGTTCGTGACGGAACGCGGCGCGGCGGCCCGCCGGGTGGCGGCCGACGTGGACTGCGCCGCGGACCAGTTGCGGCCCGTCTACGCCACCGGCCGGCGTGTCGGCCTCAGCGAGGAGGCGCGCGAGGAGTTCGCCGCCCGGCTCGCGGACGCCGTCGGCGCCACCGCGGCCGGCGAGGCCGCCGAACGCGCCTGGCTGCGCAACGCGAACCGGGCCTGCGGAACCCCGTGGCTGCGGCTGTGGCGCTGGTACCAGGGCCGTGGTGACTCCACCACGGGCCGGCTCCCGGTGCGCACCCAGGCCGACGAGGAGGCCACGGCGCGCCAGCGCGTCGAGCAGGCCGTCCGCACGGTCTCCGAGCGGGCCTCGGCGGGCCTGCCGGCTCCGTGGGCGCAGGCGGTGCGGGAGGCGGCCGTGCGCGGCTCCCAGGGGCTGTCCGAGGCGCTGGACGAGCTGGCGGCGCGGGCCGGACTGCCACCGGGGCGGCCGCCGCGCCCGGGGTGGTGGCCGGTGGCCGTACTGGTCCAGGCGGCCATGACCCTGCTCCAGGTCGTGGGCGGCGCGTGGCTGGCGGGTCAGATCGCCGGTGTCATGGCGCCCAACCTGGGCGTGCCGGTGCTGCTTATGGTGTGCGGCATCATCGGCGGGCCGCTCGTGGAATGGGGTTGCCGGATGGCGGCCAGAGGACCGGCGCGCCGGTACGGCCAGGACGCGGAACGGCGGCTGCGGGAGGCGGCCGGGAGCTGCGGCCGGGCCCGGGTGCTCGATCCGCTGGCGGCCGAGCTGCTGCGGTACCGGGAGGTGCGCGAACAGTACGGGCGGGTGGTGCGGACCGGGGCCGGGGTGGGCTGAGGAAGCCCTTCGGCCGTGACGGGGGCCGGTCTGGGCGAGCGGATACGGCCCTCCGGCCGAGACCGGGGCGCCGGGATGCGCTGAGACGGCCCGCCGGCCGGCATGGAGAGGCAAGGGGAGCCAGACGGCCCTCCGGCCGGGACCGGGGCGCCGGGATGCGCTGAGACGGCGCGCCGGCCGGCACGGAGAGGCAAGGGGAGCCAGACGGCCCTCCGACCGGGACGCGGCGAGCGGGGTTGGCTGAGACGCCCTTCCGCCAGGGGCAGGGAGGCCGGGGTGAGCGGAGACGGTCCTCCGGCCGGGGCAGGAAGCCGGGTCGGGCTGGGGCGGCCTTCCAGCCGGGATGGCGGAACGGGTGGGTGAGGCGCTTCTGGGATGCGGCTCACTCGCCCGGGTGACGGAGTTATCCACAGGTGGGGACCGGTCCACAGCGCTCAGCGGGCCCGGCCCGACGGAGGCAGTCTGATGCCACGGCGATCGCGCCGCAGGGCGGACGCCGCCGTACGGGACGGGCCCGTACGCGTGTCCACCGGCCGAAGAGGCCGGACGAGGGAGGGGTTCGCGATGAACGAGACCATGGTGTGCGTGGTGGGCAACGTGGCGACAGCGCCGGTGTACCGGGAGCTGGCGGCGGGACCGTCGACGAGGTTCCGGATGGCGGTGACCTCGCGCTACTGGGACCGGGAGAAGAGCGCCTGGACGGACGGGCACACCAACTTCTTCACGGTGTGGGCCAACCGTCAGCTCGCCTCCAACGTGATGGGGTCGGTGGAGGTCGGGCAGCCGGTCATGGTCCAGGGCCGGCTGAAGGTGCGCTCGGAGCAACGCGATGGCCAGCAGAACCGGGTGTCGGCCGACATCGACGCGGTGGCCATCGGGCACGACCTGGCGCGGGGCACCACGGTGTTCCGGCGCGTCGCGAGGCCGGAGACGGCCTCGACGACGGCGCCCTCGATGCCCCGTCCGGAGCCCGACTGGGAGACACCGGTCGCCGACGCTCCGGACGGCCGGGCGTCCCAACACAGCACCGAAGCACTGGCGGTGACGTGACGTGAGCGCGACCGGGAACCGGCCCGTCACGGACCGGTGGCATCACCGAGACGCGTTCTTCCGGGACTTGATCGGTCGGGCGCCTCCCGCGAACGTCCTGACGTATTCGGTGGATTTGTCGATAAGCCCAGCTCACATCCCGTACCGGCGATAACGATTGCGGATCGGAACGGCCATCGGACGATCCGACCGGCCGACTGGGCCCGGTGTGATTCATAGGATGCCGGGCGTGCCCCTTGGGGCTGCCGATTCTGCTGGTGGGACCTTCCCCCACGTCCAACGGGTCCTGCTCGAAGGGGAATTCTGTGCTTGCTGCGTTCTCTGGGTTTCCTCGGTCCGCCCGGGCGGCGGCCCGCCTCGGCGCCGTGACGCTCGTGTCCGGCCTGGTGGCCGCCGGGGTGCTGTCCGGCGCCGGTACGGCCGCGGCCGACGGGACGCCACAGCCGGAGGGCGGCGCGACGGCCACGATCGACGGTCTGAAGACCTACGGCGAGGCCGTGATCCACGCCGACGGCGGTGACCAGCGGGTGGCCGCCGGGCTGTTCCAGATGTCGGTGGACGGCGGCGGCATGCTGCAGACGTACTGCGTCGACATCCACAACCCGACCCAGCGCGACGCCCGCTACGAGGAGACGCCCTGGAGCGGCACCTCACTGGGCACCAACAAGGACGCCGGCAAGATCCGCTGGATCCTGCAGAACTCCTACCCCCAGGTCAACGACCTTGCCGCGCTTGCCCGGCAGGCGGGCGCCGGCACACTGACCGAGCAGGACGCGGCGGCCGGCACCCAGGTGGCCATCTGGCGCTACTCGGACGGCGCGAGGGTCGACGCGGTGGACCCGCAGGCCGAGAAGCTCGCCGACTACCTGGAGAAGAACGCGCGCGGCACCGGCGAGCCGCAGGCCTCGCTGACCCTGGACCCGCCCGCGGTCTCCGGCCGCCCCGGAGATCTCCTCGGCCCGGTGACCGTGCACACCAACGCGGGCGGCGTGACGGTGAGCCCGCCGGTCGACGTGGCCGCCGGTGGAGTCCGGATCATCGACAGGACGGGCAAGGTGATCACGTCGGCGAAGGACGGCAGCCGGCTGTTCTTCGACATCCCCGAGGATGCGGCGGACGGCTCGGTGGAGCTGACGGTGCAGGGCTCCACCACCGTGCCGGTGGGCCGTGCCTTCGCCTCCGAGAGCCGCAGCCAGACCCAGATACTGGCCGGCTCCAGCGAGTCCACGGTCTCCGCGACCGCGACCGCGACCTGGGCGGCCAAGGGTGCCGTACCTGCGGTGTCGGCCCGGAAGAACTGCGCCAAGGGCGGCGTGGACGTCACCGCGGCCAACAAGGGCGACCAGCCCTTCACCTTCCAGCTCATGGGCGCGGAGCACACGATCCCCGCCGGCGCGTCCCGTACGGTGACGGTCCCGCTCCAGGAGGACCAGCCGTACGACTTCACGGTCACCGGCCCGAACGGCTTCAGCCGGCGCTTCACCGGAGTCCTCGACTGCAAGACCCAGGGCACTGTCACCACCGAGAGCACTCAGACCCTCAGCGAGCCGTCCCCCGCCACGGTCGGCGGGGGCAGCACCCCGCCGGGCACCGACCTCGCCGCGACGGGCGGCTCCGCGGTCACCCCGATGATCGCCGGCGTGGCCATCGGCCTGGTGGTCATCGGTGGAGCGGTCCTGGTGATCCTCCGCCGCAGGGAGATGGAGCAGGGCGACTGACCGCACCGCACGACGGCGACGCGGCCCACACGACCGCCGGTGCCGGGGCCCCGGGGATCAGTTGTCCTCCACCCGGTACCACTCGGTGCCGCCGAGCGGGTACTCGTAGACCGGACGGCCCGGACTGCCGCTGGTGCGGAACGGTCGTCCGTGGTCGTCGATCCGGACGGTTCCCTGACGACCGCCGCTGGACCACTGCAGCTCCACGTACCAGTGCACGTCGTGGGCCCGGGCGTTGGCGGTGATGTACAGCACCTCGGGGTCGGACTGGCTGACCTTGTAGGGGACACCCCGCTGGCCGGCCTTGGGCACGATGACGGGATGGCCGGCGTCGAGGTCGGTGTCGAACGACCTCGTCTCGACGCCGCCGCCACAGCCCGACGAGCCCAGGTAGGCGTTCCAGGCCGGGGGCGGGCTCGAGTCGACCACACGGACGTGCAGTGACTCGATGACGACGGTGTCGTCCCCTGTGCCCTGGACGGTCAGCGCCACCCGCTGCGCGTCGGCGGCGACGGCACCGTGCGCCTTCACCCAGCCCGGCACGTCCTGCCCCATCACCGGTGGGGAGACCTGGGCGGGAGGCCGGTCGATCAGGTACTTCCCCTCGCACTGCGGATCGTCCCAGGCGTAGGTGCGGGTGCTCACCGTGAGCGGGACGGCGGCATCGTCCTGGACGCGACCCGTGTCGGTCCGGTGCGCCGACGGTTCGGCGTCGGGAGTGGGTGAGGCCGGTACCGGGGAGTGGCTCGGACGCGCGGAGGGGGACGGGGACGCCGAGGGGCGCGGCGTGGAGGCGGTGGGTTCCGGCCGCTCGGAGGAGGTCACGGTGCCGGCCGGCCGGTCGTTCTCCGCCAGGTCCGTTCCCCCGCCCTTCAGGTCGAGCGTGAGTGCGGTGCAGACGGCGACGACGACGGCGGTGCCCGCCGCGATCAGGGCCCACCGTCTGCGGGCGGTCCGGACGAGCGCAGGCCTGCGGCGGGCGAGGACGACCGTGTCCGGCGCCGGTTCGGCCGGGTCGCTCTCGGGGCCGGGGGAATCGGTGGGGCCGCTCCTGGAGCCAGGGGCTTCGGTGGGACCACTCGGGGCGGCGGCTGTGGCTGGGGACGCGGTGGCGGGCTCGGCCGGTGGCGCGAGCACAGGCTCCGGCACGGCTTCCCGCCGGGGCCGGTCCGTGTCCGCGTGCGCCTGCGCGGGGCCCGGCTCGGGGCCGGAGCCGGGCGGGGGCGCCACGGCGCGGTCGGCGGAGTCCTGTTTCGCGTCCGCCGCGGCCCGCCGGGCGCGTTCCCGTGCCGCGTCCGCCAGGACCCAGCGCCGGTGCAACTCGACCATTTCCTCGGGGGTCGCCCTGCACACCCGGCCGAAACGGGAGACGGCCGCGAGATCGGCCGGTACTCCCTCCCCGTTGCAGTACCGGTGCAGCGTCGAGGTGCTCATGTGCGACCGCTTCGCCAACGCCCCGTAACTCAGCCCGGATCGCTGCTTCAGCGCGCGCAGCAGCGCCGCGAACTCAGCGATCTCCTCAGCCGCCCCCACCAGTTCTCCATTCCGTTCGACATCCCAGGAAGGTCACGTTCACCCAGGTCAGAGCCGGTTCGCGCATCCCGGCGTCCCAAACTCCCCGAGGGAACGGCCGATGGGACACCGCATGGCACAGGCTCTGGTCATCCAAGCACGGTGTTACGCCGGGCCCGGTGATCGGCCCTGCTCAACTCCCGTCTCCCTTCCAGTGTTTCGGGCGCGTCCAGCGCGCGCCACGCGGCACGACCGGGACAGGACCGGCCGATCGGCACGACTGACCACCGGAAGGTCATCTTCCGGACATACAGAGAAAGCAGTTCTTCATGCGCATCACCACTCGTTCCTTCTCCCGTGCGGCCGCCTCCTCCGTGGTCGCCGCCCTCGCGCTCGTCGGTGTCCAGGCCGCCGGGCAGACGGCCTCCGCCGCCACGAAGGCGGCCTCGGTCGTCACCTGCACTGCGGCGAACACGAAGGTGACCGTCACCGAGGTGTCCCGCCCGATCAACCACCTGCTGCTCAAGGCCACCAACACCGGTACCGAGCCCTGCTACGCCTACAGCGCCCCCTTCCTCAGGGCCGGCGCCGACGCCCAGGCCCCGCTGGCGTGGGCCGATGAGACCACCCCGCAGGCCGTGGTGACGCTGAAGCCCGGGCAGTCCGCCTACGCGGGGATCCTGACCTCGTCCCCCGAGGGTGAGGGGGGTGCCAAGGAGAAGACCCTGGGCGTGATCTTCGCCGACCGGAACGGCGACGCGACCGCCAAGGAGAAGACCCTGAACCTGCCCCACCGCGGTGTCTTCTTCAACAGCGCCGCCACCGTCACCTACTGGCAGGACAACGCGCAGGACGCCCTGGCCTGGTAACCCCCCACGCCCCAGCCGCCGCCCGGCCCCGGCGCCCGGCGTCCGGGGGCGGCGGACGAAGTAGGGCGCCCCCGGGTTCGCAGGCCGCCCGCGCCGGCACGCGTGCCGTACGGTCCGGGGCAGCAGCGCCGGAGGCGGCGCAGAAGTTGGTTGTGGAGACTACTTCCGAGACGATCACTGAACTTGCACCTCAGAGGCCCTGCAGCTTTCGAAGCTCCACAGAAACTCCAGCTCAGAGCCACCTCACGCCACAAGGATCCTGAAACGATCACTAGATCCGCAAGTCGGCCCGTCACCCATCTAGTGATCACCAACGGGTTTGTCATACGAGGTGCCGTGACGGCTGCCGGCGGGCGCGCCTCAGGGGTCAGGACTCCGTACCGGCCTCCTGGGGGAAGAAGGTGATCAGCGTGGCGGTGCCGTCCTTGTCGACTGTCCGGACCGCCGGCTCGGGAATGTCCTGCGTGGCGACGTCGATCTCCCTGGGGTGCCACACGAGGTGCCGCATGACGACGGGGTAGCGCGGCGATCGTCCGCCGACGGAGACGGCCACTACGTCGTCCTTCGGGTCGTACACGATGGTGGCGAAGGGCAGCCGGTTGGCTTCGTACTGGTGCCCGACCTCGGGGTCCAGTACCTCGATGGTGACGAACTCCCCCTGGTGTTCCTCGGTCATCTGGTTGAGGGCGGTCTCCCAGGTGCTGCGGTCGAGCGTTTCGGTGCCGGCCATCGTCGTTCCTCCTCCGGTGGCAATCTGCTCTCCCCACGACGCTAGCCGCAGCCCTGGGCGACTGCCTCGGCCTGACAGGTCGAGCCGTGCGGCCCTGGTGGACCTGCCTGAACGAGTCCGGGCCGGAGCCCCACGGGGCGGCTCCGGTACGGGCGGAGCGGGGGCGGGCACGGCCTGCCGGACCCACGTGAGTCGCCAGGCGCCCCACCGTGACCAGCAGGAACAGCACGGTGAACCACCGGAACCACCAGGGCCCACCCGTCTCCGTCCTCGCAGCGCAGGCGTGCCAGGGGCACAGTCCGAGTCCCTTACTGGGGCCGCTGGGAGAACCTGTCCATGGGCCAGCAGGCGGTCAACCGTTCCCACGCGAAGATCCGGGCCCTCGTCGAGCAGGCCGTCGCCACCCTCAAGTCCTGGCGGCTCCTCCGTAAGCTCCGCTGCTCGACCACTCGCATCACGAGCCTCGTTCAGGCTGTCCTCACCCTGCATCTGACCAGTTCAGAGTGAGGATGGAAACGGCTCCGTATCTGCTCTGCCCGTGGGGGCCCGGATTACCGGAGAAGTCGTGGGTCATCAGCCGTCACGGCATCTTCATGCGTATAAAGGGTGTGCCCGATGCCGTGGGGCTGGCTGAGAGCACGGCCATGCCACTCGGGATGGAGCTGCCTGCGCCCGGGGCCTCCGTCGAGGGCGTCGTCTACTGGCACGACGCACATAACCACCAGGTGAGGGTCCGGCTCGATGAATGGCAGACGGAGGACGAGTGATCGTCCCTGGGCCGTCTCTGGGCCGTGCGAGGGTGGCCGAGGCCGACCGACGCGACCGGCAGTGACAGGCGAGCCACCGCTGCCGTTAGTGAAACCCCAGGTCAGAGGCGCCCGGCCAGACGCGTTTCCGCACAGGGGTGGCGGTACGGCAAGATGGGGTGTATCTGCCCACTGCCAGATTTCAAGCTGCCGGACGGTTTCTCTTGGCTGAGTTCATTTACACCATGCGCAAGGCGCGCAAAGCGCACGGCGACAAGGTGATCCTCGACGACGTCACCCTGAGCTTCCTGCCGGGAGCGAAGATCGGTGTCGTCGGCCCGAACGGTGCCGGTAAGTCGACCGTGCTGAAGATCATGGCGGGGCTGGAGCAGCCCTCCAACGGTGACGCCTTCCTGTCGCCGGGCTACAGCGTCGGCATCCTGCTGCAGGAGCCGCCGCTGAACGAGGCGAAGACCGTCCTGGAGAACGTCCAGGAGGGTGTCGCCGAGATCAAGGGCAAGCTCGACCGGTTCAACGAGATCGCCGAGCTGATGGCGACCGACTACTCCGACGCGCTGCTCGACGAGATGGGCAAGCTCCAGGAGGAGCTGGACCACGCCAACGCCTGGGACCTCGACGCCCAGCTGGAGCAGGCCATGGACGCCCTGGGCTGCCCGCCCGGCGACTGGCCGGTCACCAACCTCTCCGGTGGTGAGAAGCGCCGCGTCGCGCTCTGCAAGCTGCTGCTCGAGCAGCCCGACCTGCTGCTCCTCGACGAGCCCACCAACCACCTCGACGCCGAGTCCGTGAACTGGCTGGAGCAGCACCTGGCCAAGTACCCGGGCACCGTCGTGGCGATCACCCACGACCGGTACTTCCTGGACAACGTCGCCGAGTGGATCCTCGAGCTGGACCGCGGCCGCGCCTACCCGTACGAGGGCAACTACTCCACTTACCTGGAGACCAAGGCCACCCGTCTCAAGGTCGAGGGCCAGAAGGACGCCAAGCGGCAGAAGCGGCTCAAGGAAGAGCTGGAGTGGGTCCGCTCCAACGCGAAGGGGCGGCAGGCCAAGTCCAAGGCCCGCCTCGCGCGCTACGAGGAGATGGCCGCCGAGGCCGACAAGATGCGGAAGCTGGACTTCGAGGAGATCCAGATCCCGCCGGGCCCGCGCCTGGGCAGCATCGTCGTCGAGGTCGACAAGCTCAACAAGGCCTTCGGCGAGAAGGTCCTCGTGGACGGCCTCAGCTTCACGCTGCCGCGCAACGGCATCGTGGGCGTCATCGGCCCGAACGGCGCCGGCAAGACCACGCTGTTCAAGATGATCCAGGGTCTGGAGACTCCGGACTCCGGTGACATCAAGGTCGGCGAGACCGTCAAGATCTCCTACGTCGACCAGAGCCGCGAGAACCTCGACCCGAAGAAGACGCTGTGGGAGGTCGTGTCCGACGGGCTCGACTACATCAACGTCGGCCAGGTCGAGATGCCGAGCCGGGCGTACGTGTCCGCGTTCGGCTTCAAGGGCCCGGACCAGCAGAAGCCGACCGGCGTCCTGTCCGGCGGTGAGCGCAACCGCCTGAACCTGGCGCTGACCCTCAAGCAGGGCGGCAACCTGCTGCTCCTCGACGAGCCCACCAACGACCTCGACGTGGAGACGCTCTCCAGCCTGGAGAACGCGCTGCTGGACTTCCCCGGCTGCGCCGTGGTCGTCTCCCACGACCGCTGGTTCCTGGACCGGGTCGCGACGCACATCCTCGCCTACGAGGGTGAGTCGCGCTGGTTCTGGTTCGAGGGCAACTTCGAGTCGTACGAGAAGAACAAGGTCGAGCGCCTCGGTGCGGACGCCGCGCGCCCGCACCGTGCCACCTACAAGAAGCTGACCCGGGGCTGATCGATCTTGCGGCACCTCTACCGCTGCCCGCTGCGCTGGGCGGACATGGACGCGTACGGCCACGTCAACAACGTGGTGTTCCTCCGCTATCTGGAGGAGGCCCGTATCGACTTCCTGTTCCGCCCGGACAAGGATTTCCAGCAGGGGTCCGTGGTGGCGCGCCATGAGATCGACTACAAGCGGCAGCTCGTCCACCGGCACCGCCCGGTGGACATCGAGCTGTGGATCACCCAGATCCGGGCCGCGTCCTTCACCATCACCTACGAGGTGAAGGACGACGACCTCGTGTACGTGCGGGCGTCCACCGTGGTCGTGCCGTTCGACTTCGAGGCCCAGCGGCCGCGCCGGATCACCGAGGAGGAGCGCGAGTTCCTCCTCGGGTACACCGACGACGACGCCGAGGAGGCCGTCGCCGCATGACGGTGCTCCACCTCGCCGACGAGACGGAGGCGGCGGATCTGGCCGCCTTCCTCTCCCGGCTGCTCCACTACGACCGTGGGGCTGCGGTGCGCCTGCAGGCGGCGGGCACCGCGCTCGCCGTGTTCGGGCGGCCGCCGTCCTTCGAGGTGCTGGCGGTGCGCGCGGTACGGCTCGCGAAGCCGTACGAGAACGGGCTCGACGTCACCCTCGACGTGACGGTCTCCGCCGGTGAGTTCCTTGAGTCCCTGGACGAGCGGGCGGCCACGGCCGCCGTGCCGGGGGCGGTCACCGGACCGCCGTGGGCCGGTGTCCTGCCGCCCCGCGGCGGCTGGCGGCCCGAGCCGGGACTGCCGGCGCCGGAGGCGCTGCGGGCGACGGTCGCCGAGGCCGTCGCCGAGTTCCGCTCCCGTACCGAGGAACTGGCACCGGAGGCACGCACACGTGCGGAGCTGGACCGGATCGGGCGGGACATCTGGTCCCGGGAGATAGGGCGCACCCCGCTTCCGGTGCGGGCCGTGCACGCGGCCCAGTCCCTCGGCTTCCTGCGGCCCGGGGCCGGGGCGGCCGACACCTCGCTGTTCTCCTCCGGGGCGTGGCTCAGGCTGCGGACACCGTACGGCTCCGTCGCCGTGCGACGGGCCGGCCTCACCCCCCTCGGCGTCAGCGTCCGCTAGCCGCGCCGCCAGCGGACAGCGCAGATCGGTCCCGTCTCCGACGCGCCTATCGGCCTGCCGCTTTCGGCACTCGCTGATCCTGCTGCGACGGTGCCTGCCGGTACGGCTGCTCGCGGCGCTCGCTGCTCCTGTCTGCGCCGGTGCCTGCCGGCCACGCTGCTTTCGGCGCCCACTGCTCCTGTCTCCGAGGGCGCCTATCGGTCCGGCTGCTTCCCGCGCCCACGGGTTTGGCCCGCCGACCGAACCCGACTCACCGGTTCGGGCGCCGACCGCGCCCACCGCCCCGGCCGCCGACGACGCCCACCGCCCCGGCCCGCGC
>NZ_JAJSZC010000099.1:0-26850 GCF_036815105.1 Streptomyces sp. IBSBF 3136 | reverse complement strand
GCCCTCCCCACTCCCGTCACGACGACCGTCCGCGTCTCCACCCGCGCCATGCCGTACCTGCTGGACCACTGCTTCTTCCCGCAGCGGCCCGGCTGGCCGGAGGAGGCGGACCGCTGGCCGGTCGTCCCGGCCACCACGATCGTCCGGCACATGATGGACGCGGCCGAGGCGGCGGCGCCCGGGCTGCGCGCGGTCGCCGTGCACGGGGCGCGGTTCGACCGGTGGCTCACCGCGACACCCCCCGTCGACGTGCCCGTCACGGTCACCCCCGACCCGGGCCACGCGGACCGGGTCGCCGTCACCTTCGGGCCCACGGCCCGCGCCGTGGTCGAACTCGCCCCGCGCCACCCGGCACCGCCCCCGTCAGGCCCGCGCCTCGACGCCCCAGAACGTCACCCCGAGCACACCGCCGCCCAGCTCTACCGCGACCGGTGGATGTTCCACGGCCCCGCCTTCCAGGGCGTCAGCGAACTCACCGGGATCGGCGACCGGCACATCCGCGGAGTGATCACCGCGCCGGCCGCGCCCGGCGCGCTGCTGGACAACGTGGGCCAGCTCCTCGGCTACTGGATCATGGCGAGCCGCACCGAGCGGACCGTCGTCTTCCCGGTGCAGATACGGCACCTGCGCTTCCACGGGCCCCATCCGGCACCCGGCACCCGGGTCACCTGCCTGCTGCGCGTCACCTCGCTCAGCGACACCGTCCTGGAGGCGGACGCGGAACTGACCGCCGACGGCCGGGTGTGGGCCCGGCTCACCGGCTGGCAGGACCGCCGCTTCGACAACGACCCGCGCACCCGGCCCGTCGAACGCTTCCCGGAGCGCCACACCCTCTCCGAGGCGCACCCCGGGGGCTGGGCGCTGGTGCACGAACGGTGGCCCGACCTGGCCTCCCGCGAGCTGATCATGCGCAACTCCCTCGGCGGCCCCGAGCGCACCCGGTACGCCGAACGCCCGCCGCGCGGCCGCAGACAGTGGCTGCTCGGCCGGATCGCGGTCAAGGACGCCGTACGGCAGTGGCTGTGGCGGCAGGGCGAAGGACCCGTCTTCCCGGCGGAGATACAGGTCGGCAACGACGAACTCGGCCGCCCGTACGTCACCGGCGTGCACGGCCGCGCCCTGCCCCCGCTGGACGTCTCCCTCGCCCACCGGGCCGAGGCGGGCGTCGCGATCGTACGGCCGCACGCCCCCCACCCCGGCCCCGGCATCGACATCGAGGAGGTCAGCGCACGCGACCCCGCGACCCTCGCCACCGCCCTCGGCCGGGACGAACTCCGGCTGCTGCGCGCGCGGTCCGCCGACGACCCCGACGCCGAGGCCCTGTGGTTCACCCGCTTCTGGGCGGCCAAGGAGGCCGTGGCCAAGGCCGAGGGCGTCGGATTCGGCGGCCGCCCCAGGGACTTCACGGTGCTGGAGACCGCACCGGACGGCGGCCGGCTGGTGGTCGCCGGCCGCCTGGAGCGCGCCTACACCGTGCACTGCGCGCGGACGGGCAACCCGCCCGCCCTCCCGGCGCGCGCCTACGTCGTGGCCTGGACGACCGGACCGGCGGCTCACGACGGACAACACGACGACGCAGCCGAGGAGTACGCCCGATGAACCCCACCCAGCCGCTGCCCGCGCAGCCCACGACCGAGGCCGTCCTCGCCGACATCACCGGCATGCTCCGCACCCTTCTCGCGGAGTACGGCGAGGACGACGCGGAGATCGGCCCGTCCACCACCTTCAACCGCGACCTGGAACTGGAGAGCATCGACCTGGTCACCCTGGCGGCCCTGATGGAGGAGCGGTACGGACGGCGGGTCAACCTCGCCGAGTTCCTGGCCGGCATGGAGTTCGACGAGATCATCGAGCTGACCGTGGGACGGCTCGTCGAGTACGTGGTGCGGAGCCTGCGGAGCACGGAGGCGGGCTGACCCATGGCGATGATCGACGCCGGAGAGATCCGGCTGCACGTCCAGCGGACCGGCCCGGGGGACGGGCGCGCACCGCGCGCCACCGTCGTCCTCGTGCACGGGCTGCTCACCGACAGCCTGGCCAGCTACTACTTCACCGTCGCCCCCGCCTTCGCGGCGGCCGGCCTCGACGTCGTCATGTACGACCTGCGCGGGCACGGCCGCAGTGAACGCCCGCCGGACGGCTACACCCTCGACCACAACATCGACGACCTGGAGGCGCTCCTGGGCCGGCTGGGGATCACCGGGCCCGTGCATCTCGTCGGCAACTCCTACGGTGGCACCGTCGCCTTCGGCCTCGCCGCCCGCCGGCCAGCGCGCACCGCCAGCCTCACCCTGATCGAGTCCGAACCGGCGACCGCCGCCTGGGCCGTCAAGATGGGCGGCATCCTGCGCCGCGTGGTCACCCAGCTCGCGCACAACGAGCCCGACGCCATCGCCTGGATCACCGCCAACCGCGGCCACAACACCGCCCGGCTGGCCAAGGGCGCCGCCCGGCTCGCCCGCGAGACCACCCTGGGCCGCGACATCCCCGCGAGCCGGGTGCTGACCGAGGCGCAGATCAGGGCCGTACGCTGCCCGGTCCTCGGCGTGTACGGCGGCGACTCGGACCTGGTGGACCTGGTACCGCTGAAGGAGAGGCTGCTCACGGACTTCCGGCCGGTCGTCCTGCCGGGCCACGAGCACTCGGTGCTGGTCGAGGCGCCCGGCACCGTCGGCGGGCACGTCCTGGACCTGATCCGCTCCGTCGAGGGCGCAGGCGCAGGCGCAGGCGCCGGGGCCCGGGCGGGGACGCGGTGAGCGGGTTCCTGTTCGTCGTCCCGCCGCTGGTCGGACACGTCAACCCGGCCGTGGGCGTCGCCGCCAGGCTCACCGCACGGGGACACCGGGTGGCCTGGGCGTGCGCCGACCCGTCGCTGGTGCGCCGGCTCGCGGGCCGGGACGCCCTCGTCCACGCGTGCGCGGGGCCGGTGCCGGGCGTCGACGGCGCCGTACGGCCGCCGGGGCTGCGAGGCGCGGAGGCGTTGAGGTTCCTGTGGGAGCGGTACCTGGTGCCGCTCGCCGACGCGATGGCCCCCGGCGTCCACGCGGCCGTCGCCGACTTCCGCCCCGATGTCCTGGTCGTCGACCAGCAGGCGTTCGCCGGCGCCCTGGTGGCCGAACGGCTGGGCCTGCCCTGGGCGACCTCAGCCACCACCTCGGCGGAGTTCGCCGGCGCCTACGACGGGCTGCCCAAGGTCGCCGAGTGGCTGCGGGAGCGCCTGGCCGAGCTGCGCGCCCGGATCGGTGACCCGGTCGGCACCGCCGACCCGCGCTACTCGCCCCATCTGCTGATGGTCTTCAGCACACCCGAACTCATCGGCCCGCAAGCGCCGTTGGGCCCACGCATCCATTACGTCGGCCCGTCCCTCGCCGACCGCCCGGCCGGCCCCGGCTTCCCCTGGGAGTGGCTCGACTCCGGCCGGGCGAAGGTCCTGGTCACCCTGGGCACGGCCAACGCCGACGCAGGCCGCCGCTTCCTCGCGGAGTGCCGGGCCGCCCTGGGCGAGCGCGCCGACCGGGTGCAGGCGGTGCTCGTCGACCCGGGCGGCACCCTGTCCGACGGCGAGGCGGGCCGAGCACCTGCGCCGCGGACCCGGGGAGCGGACAAGGCGGACAAGAACGTGCTGATCCTGCCGTCCGTGCCCCAACTCCCGCTGCTGGAACGGATGGACGCGGTGGTGTGCCACGCCGGTCACAACACGGTGTGCGAGGCGCTCTGGCACGGTGTGCCGCTCGTGGTGGCGCCCATCCGCGACGACCAGCCCGTGGTGGCCGCGCAGGTCGTGGACGCGGGCGCCGGGGTCCGCGTCAGGTTCGGCAAGGTCACCGCACCCCGGCTGGGCGCGGCCCTCGACCGCGTCCTGTACGACCGCGTCCACCGGGCCGCCGCCGCCCGGGTGCGCACCGCGTTCCGCGCGGCGGGCGGGGCCCGCGCGGCCGCCGCCCACCTCGAACGACTGGCGGCCGACAGCAGCGGACGACAGGCCGAGGAGGGCCGATGATGAGAGAACCCGGCAAGAACGCCGAGCGGATCGCCGCCCTGCGGCCCGCCTACCGGACCGACCTGGCCGGCGGCACCGACCGCTTCCTCGGCCCCCGGAGTACCACCTGCCCCTGGTGCGGCTCCGCCCGGCTGGCGGTCCGGTTGCGCACCACCGACCTGCTCCAGCACAAGCCGGGCCACTTCACCCTCGACCGCTGCGCGGACTGCGGCCACGTCTTCCAGAACCCCCGACTGACGGCGGAGGGGCTGGAGTTCTACTACCGCGACTTCTACGACGGCCTCGGCGAACAGCGCATGAGCGGCACGTTCGGCGGCCGCACCGCGATGTACCGGGACCGGGCTGAGGCGATGGCGCCCCACGACCCCACCCCGAAGAACTGGCTGGACGTCGGCACCGGCCACGGCCACTTCTGTGGGGCCGCCCGAGCCGTCCTGCCCGGCACCACGTTCGACGGCCTCGACTTCACCGACGGCGTCGAACTCGCCGCCCGCGAGGGGCGGGTGGCACACGCCTACCGCGGTGCCTTCCCCGACCTCGCCCCCGAACTGGCCGCCCGCTACGACGTGGTGAGCATGTTCCACTACCTGGAGCACAGCACCGACCCGGACCGCGAACTCCGGGCCGCCCACGAGGTCGTACGCCCCGGCGGCCACCTGCTCATCGAGGTCCCGGACCCGGAGAGCCGCTACGCCCGCCTGCTCGGCCGCTGGTGGCTGCCCTGGCTCCAGCCGCAGCACCTGCACCTCGTCCCGGCCGCCAACCTGCGACAGCGACTGACCGCGCTCGGCTTCACCGTGGTCGCCGAACAGCACGCCGAGCCGCACGACCCGGTCGACCTCCTCGCCGCCGTATGGCTGGCCCTCGACCACACCGCCCCGCGCGAGGACGCACCCTGGCTGCCCGAGCCCCCCGGCGCCCTGCGCCGCACCACCCGCACCGCACTCCTCCTGGCGGCTGTACCCGCCCTCGTCACGGCAACCCTCCTCGACCGCTTCGCGATCCGCCCCTTGTCCCGACGCCTCGGCCTGTGCAACGCCTATCGCCTGGTGGCCCGGCGCGAGTGAGGAGCGCTCCGCCGGCTCGGTCCGGGGTCCGGCCGCCGGCACCGGCTTCGCCTGTGCGCCGCCCACCGCCTCCCCGCCGGACTTGTCCGCGACTCCACCGCCTCGGCTCTCCGGCACCTGGTCCCTGTGCGCCCCACACGAGCGACCCCCGCTCACAGCACCTCGGACCGGATCAGTGCCGACAGCACCAGAGCGCCCGGCAGCAGGGGGAGCCAGTCGGTCAGCAGTCGGTAGCCGATCACGGTCGCGGCGGACAGCGCGGGCGAGCCGCCGAAGGCGACCAGCGTCCACACCAGTGCCGCGTCCACCACGAGACCACCGGGCGACGGCACCGCGCCGACCGCGGTGCCCGCCGCCAGCTGGGCGAGGACCACGTGGTGCCACGGCAGCCCCAGGCCGAGCGAGGCCCCCACGCACACCAGCACGCCCGCCTGGACCAGAGGCATCGCCACCGCCCCACCCCACAGCGCCAGCACCCGGCGGGGACGCCCGTGCACCACCCGCGCGTCGGTGAGGGCGGCCCCGACGAACCGCGTCACCGGGCGCCGCGGCGGCCGTACGGCCATAAGGACCAGCCCCGCCACGGCGAGCACACCGCCCGCGACGGCGGCCGCCGGCAGCAGACCGCCGTCCGGCAGCAGGTCGCCCAGCCGCCTTCGGGCGGGCGTGCACGCCAGGAACAGCAGCAGCACCAGCGTCCTGGCGACGCACCTGGCCAGGGAGTAGAGGCCGATCGAGGCGGTCGCCCGGTGCAGCGGCACTCCGCGGGTGCGCAGGAAGCGCAGGGTGACGGCGTGCGCGCCCAGGCCGCCCGGCAGCGCGTGGTTGGCCGCGCCCGCCGCGAACTGCGAGGCCAGCAGCAGCCCCGCCGGCAGCCGGTCCGGGAGCGCGCCCTGCCGACAGCAGGCGGCGGCCACCCAGGTCAGACAAGTGAGCGCGGCCCCCGCCAGCAGCCACCAGGGGTCCGCGGCGGCCAGCCGTACGACACCCTCGTAGGCCACGGGCCGGTTGGCCAGAGCCCAGCCCCCCGCGAGCAGCAGGGGCGCCAGACAGAGGGCGAGCCGGACCGGCCGGGCCGCCATGAACGAGCCCCGGCGCACCGGAGCCCCGGGGAGGGAGCCGGCCGAGCCGGGCGAGGACGGAACCATCACCGGGGGGTGTGCGGGCGGGGTTGTCGCCTCAGGCCGCGAGCCCGGCGGAGGCGGCGCCGTCACCCGGTGCCGCGAGGCCGGCCGAGGCGAGTCCACGACTCGGTGGCAGGGGCTCGCCGTCCGCCGCTCGGCCCCCGGCGAGGGCAGCGCCGCCGCCGGGGCCTCGAGGACCGCCGAGGCCTGCGGGACCGCCGGGGGCAGCACCGCCGGCGCCGTAGACCCCGGCTCCGAGGTCGCCGAAGGCTGCGGTGCCGGCGATGTCGCCGACGGCGGTCGGACGAGGGGTGACAGTGGGGTGCGCGGAGACAGTCGGGACACGGGGAAGTCGTCCTTCCGCGGTGGGTCCCTGGGCAGGGACCTGGGGGAGGCGGAGCGGCGAGACCTCCGGGAGCCTTCCCCTCCCGCGTGACACCGGGGTGTCCGGGAACCGACGGAGCGAGGGCGGGACGGTGCCGTGGGGCGCGTGCGCGGAAACCGCCGTACACAGTCGACCAGGTAGCCTTCCCATGGGGCGCGCTGCGCAAGCCACGCCCGGGCGGTCAGGATCGGCGACAGGGGAGGTACCCGCGGTGCACGTGCAGGAATGGCTCGACACGGTGCCCGCGGCCGCGGTCTACGCCGTGGTCGGCTTGGTGATCGGCCTGGAGAGTCTGGGCATCCCGCTGCCGGGTGAGATCGTCCTGGTGTCGGCGGCTCTGATGTCCTCGCAGCACACGGGCGTCAACCCCGTCGTGCTGGGCGTCTGCGCGACCGCCGGTGCCGTCATCGGTGACTCCATCGGCTACGCCATCGGCCGCAAGGGCGGACGCCCGATGCTGGCCTGGCTGGGCGCGAAGTTCCCCAAGCACTTCAGCGAGGGCCATGTCGCCACCGCCGAGCGCTCCTTCGAGAAGTGGGGCATGTGGGCCGTCTTCTTCGGCCGTTTCGTCGCCCTGCTGCGCATCTTCGCCGGCCCCCTCGCCGGCGTGCTCCAGATGCCGTACTGGAAGTTCCTGATCGCCAACGTCCTCGGCGGCATCTGCTGGGCGGGCGGCACCACGGCGGTCATCTACTACGTCGGCGTCGTCGCCGAGGACTGGCTCAAGCGCTTCTCGTACGTGGGCCTGGCGGCAGCGGTCCTGATCGGCCTGGCGTCCGCGCTGGTCATCAAGCGGCGGGCCAAGAAGGCCCAGCTGGAGCGGCAGGACCAGCGCGAGGCCGAACCGGTGGGCGCCGGGGAGTAGGCCCCGCCTACTCGTGCACCCCGCGGTGCGCCTTGCCCAGCTCGGCGTACATGGTCCCGTTGAGGGTGACCCCCTGCCGCTCCTCCTCGGACAGCGCTCGCTTCACCTTCGCGGGCACCCCCGCGACCAGCGACCCGGGCGGAACGACCATCCCCTGCGGGACCAGCGCCTGCGCGGCGACCAGCGAACCGGCCCCGATCACGGCCCCGTTGAGCACGGTCGCTCCCATCCCGACGAGGCAGTCGTCCTCCACGGTCGCCCCGTGCACCACGGCGTTGTGGCCGATGGACACCCGCTCCCCGACCCGCACCGGGAACCCGGGATCGGCGTGCAGGGTGCAGTTGTCCTGCACGTTGCTACTGGCGCCGACCTCGATGCTCTCGACGTCACCGCGCAGCACGGCGCCGTACCAGACGCTCACGCCCGGACGGAGCGTCACGTCCCCGATCACCGATGCCGTGGGCGCCACGAACACGTCCCCGTCGAGCCGGGGCTCCTTCCCGCCGAAACCCACGATCATCGCCTTGTGTGTCATCAGCTCTCCTCGGATCACCGGTGCTGCGCACTCCACGTGCTGCGCACCACACGTCTCCCGCACCGTACGACACCGGTGGGGCAAAGATCACAGCAGCCCGCCCTCATGCGGGAGGCTCCCGCCGAGTAACTTGAGCCCGTGCCGAAGAGCAAGAACACGTTCTCATCGTGGCGGGGCCGCGTAGCGCAGCGCGCCGTCCACGCGGCCTGGGCGTGGGTGCAGCGCACCGGTTCGGTGTCGGCCGAGAACCCCGGCGGCCTCCACTTCGGCTCGATCGGCGAGGCCACCCGGCTGGCCTTCCCGCTCGGCACGGTCTTCGGCGAACCATGGATCCACCTCGGCTCCCACTGCATCATCGCCGAACAGGTCACCCTCACCGCCGGCCTGATGCCGGACCTGGACCTCGGCCCCGACCCGATCCTGCGGATCGGCGACGGCGTCGTGCTCGGCCGGGGCAGCCATGTCATCGCCGACACCACGGTCACGATCGGCAGCGACTGCTACTTCGGCCCTTACGTCTACGTCACCTCGACCAACCACTCCTACGACGACCCGCACGAGCCCATCGGCCGGCAGTGGCCACGCATGGAACCGGTGGAGATCGGCCCGGGCTGCTGGATCGGCACCGGCGCGGTGATCCTGCCGGGCGCCCGGATAGGCCGGAACGTGGTCGTTGCGGCCGGCGCGGTGGTGCGCGGCACCGTGCCCGACCACGCCGTGGTGGCGGGAGCCCCCGCCCGGGTCGTACGCCGCTGGACCCCCGATGACGGCTGGCAGCCGCCGCTGCGGACCCCGGCGCCGGTGCCGCTGCCGGACGGGATCACGCCGGAGCAGTTGCGCGCGCTGGCCGAGCTGGACGAGGAAGGGACGGAGCGGCTGGCCCGCCTGGAGGCCGAGGGCTGACTCGGCGGGTCGTCGGCGGTCGTTCTCCGGTGACCTGGAGGCCGATGGCGGGTCGTCGGCGGCGGCGTCTCCCGGTGACGGTGAGGTCGACGGCCGAGTCAGCCGGACGCCAGCAGCAGCGTCCCGACCAGCGCGAGGCCCGCGCCCGCTGCCTGGACCGCGCGCAGCCGCTCGCTGAGGAAACCGCGGGCGGCGAGCGCGGTGACCACCGGGTAGAGCGAGGCCAGCACCGCTGCCACGGTGACCGGGCCGTGCTGCGCGGCGACCGCGTACGTGCCGTTGGCCGCCACGTCCGCCAGCCCGACGAAGGCCAGCGCCGGCAGCGAGGACAGTGCCGCACCGCCCTGGGACAGCGCGGGGGCGCGGCGCCGGACGGAGGCGTACAGGGCCGCGCCGCCCGCCGCGACGCTCGTCACCCGCTGCACGAACAGGGACAGGAACAGGCCGGCGACCGTCGTCGAGGCCTCCGTGATCAGCGCGAACACGGTGCCGAAGCCCAGCGCCGCGACCAGCGTGAGCAGAATCGTCCGCCGCTGCACCGGTGCGCCCCGCAACTGCGGGCCGCCCGCGAGGACGACGCCGGTGACGGCGACCGCGATGCCCGCGACCTGCACGGCCCCCGGGCGCTCGCCCAGCACCAGCCCCACCCCGACCGGGACGGCCACGCTCAGCGTCGCCAGCGGCGACACGACGCCCATCGGGCCCAGCGCCAGGGCCTTGTAGAACGAGAGCAGGCCGACCGGACCGGCCAGGCCGGCGGCGACCGCGAACCACAGGCGCGGGCCCACCTCGCTCCAGCCCCCCGTGGCCACCACGAGGACACCGAGCACCGCGGCGGCGATCGCCTGGGAGGCGACCACCACCGTCAGCGCGGGAGTGCGTCGCGTCAGCAGCCCGCCGCCGAAGTCGGCCAGACCCCACAGGAGGCTGGTGGTCAGGGCGAAGAACGCGGTCACGTATGCCTCGCAGTACAGTTCGGTGAACAAGCGGGTGCATCCCACCGTAGTTCTTTTCAGTGAACTGTGTCGACCACAATATTTGACCCCAAGTCTCGCGCCCGTTTTCTTTTCTCTTCGAACAGCCCCCTCTCCCTCTCCCGCTACTGGACGGAACCGGACGGAACGTGTCGGACCTCGAACTCCTGACCCAGTCCCTGGCGCGCAACGTCAAGCACTGGCGCGCGGTGCGCGGCTTCACCCTGGACGTGCTCGCCGCCCGGGCCGGTGTCAGCCGCGGCATGCTCATCCAGATCGAGCAGGCCCGCACCAACCCGAGCATCGGCACCGTCGTCAAGATCGGTGATGCGCTCGGCGTCAGCGTGACCACCCTGCTCGACTACGAGCGCGGTCCGAAGGTCCGGATCGTCCCCGCCGAGCGGGCCGTGCGGCTGTGGCACACCGAGGCCGGCAGCTACAACACGCTGCTAGCCGGCACCGAGGCACCGGGCCCGCTGGAGATGTGGGACTGGCGGCTGATGCCGGGCGAGCGCAGCCCCTCCGAACCGCACCCCGGCGGCACCGTCGAACTGGTCCACGTCACCGCGGGCGAACTGACCCTCACCGTGGACGGCGAGGAGTACCGCGTACCGGCCGGCGCGAGCGCCTCGTTCGAGGCCGACATCCCGCACGTGTACGCCAACACCGGGGACGTCCCGATGTTGATGGTGATGGCGGTCTCGGTGCCGCCCGTGAGCTGAGACGCCGCCACGGCGGAGGGCGCGGCCTTGTTAGCGTGCGGCCATGCGCGCACCCATCGGAGAATTCGACACCGCCACCCCCGCCCCCGACTGCCTGGACGAGCTGGTCGCCCCCGTCGCCGACGCCGTACGCCACTGGCGGGGCGGCGTCCCCGCCGACCGGATCGTCTACGTCGACACCGACCCGCGCTGGGCCGACACGGCCGTCTTCGTCGAGCACTACGGCCGCGAGCTGCTGGACAAGTCCGCGAACTGCGTGGTGGTCGCGGGCAAGCGGGGCGGCGAGACCGATTTCGCGGCGTGCCTGGTCCTGTCCACCACCCGCGTCGACGTCAACGGCGTGGTGCGCCGCCGACTCGGCGCCCGCAAGGCCTCGTTCGCGCCGATGGACACGGCGACCGGCGAGACCGGCATGGAGTACGGCGGCATCACCCCGGTCGGGCTGCCCGCCGGCTGGCCGCTGCTGGTGGACGCGGCCGTCGCCGACCTGCCCTACGTCCTCGTGGGCAGCGGGCGCCGGCGCGGCAAGCTGCTGATCCCGGGCAAGGCGCTCGCGGAACTGCCGGGCGCTGAGGTGATCGAGGGGCTCGGGGTCGCCTGAGCTCAGGCCGTCAGGTGGTGGGCCAGAGCTCAGGCCGTCAGGTGATGGGCCAGAGCTCAGGCCGTCAGGTGATGGGCCAGCGCCAGATGCGGGTCCCGCTCGCCCGGCGCCGGGGCCGGGTCCGCGTGCACCAGGGCGGCCGTGAGCCCCGGCACGGCGTGCAGCAGGGCGTGCTCGGCCTCGACGGCGATCGCGTGCGCCCGCCGCACCGTCGCCTCGCCGTCGACCACGACGGCCAGTTCGGCCCGCAGCCGGTGCCCGATCCACCGCAGCCGCAGCTCGCCCACCCCGCGCACGCCCGGCACCGTCCGCACCGCCTCCTCGGCCCGGTCCACCAGCGCCGGGTCGACGGCGTCCAGCACCCGCCGGAACACCTCCCGCGCGGCGTCCCGCAGCACCAGGACGATCGCCGCGGTGATCGCCAGACCCACGACCGGGTCGGCGTAACGCCACCCCAGGGCCGATCCGCCCGCGCCGAGCAGCACGGCTAGCGAGGCGAACCCGTCCGTGCGGGCGTGCAGGCCGTCGGCGACCAGCGCGGCCGAGCCGATCTCCCGGCCCACCCGGATCCGGTACCGGGCCACCCACTCGTTGCCCGCGAACCCGGCCAGCGCGGCCGCCGCGACCGCCGGCACGTGCGCGACCGGACGCGGGTCGAGCAGCCGTCCGGCGGCCGCCCAGGCCGCGAACGCGGCGGAGGCGGCGATGGTCAGCACGATCACCAGACCCGCGAGGTCCTCGGCCCGCCCGTAGCCGTAGGTGAACCGCCGGGTCGCCGCCCGCCGGCCCAGCACGAACGCGACGCCCAGCGGTACGGCGGTCAGCGCGTCCGCCGCGTTGTGCACCGTGTCCCCGAGCAGCGCCACCGAACCCGAGACGACGACCACCACCGCCTGGATCAGCGCGGTCGCGCCGAGCACGGCCAGCGACACCCACAGCGCGCGCATCCCCCGCGCCGAGGACTCCAGCGCGGCGTCCACCTTTTCGGCGCTCTGGTGCGAGTGCGGGGTGAGCAGATGGCCGAGCCGGTGGCGCAGGCCGCGGGAACCGGGGGAGGGGCGGCCGTGACGGTGGCCATCGCCGTGGCCGTGGTCGTGATCGCGCCGGTGGCCGTGGTCGTGGGGCGCGTGCCCCTGGTGACGGGGGTGCCCGCCGCCCGGGTGGTGTGCGTGCCGCTCGCTCACGTGGATCCCCTTCCGGTGGTGCCGGGAGATGGACGCGGGGGCGCCCACGGAGTCATTATGTGCGTATGAGCGCACGCATGCACCTATCACCTGCGCATCATGAGCAGCCGCGCACCCCGGGCGACACGCAGTTCGCCGTCGCCGCCGAGCTCCTCGCCCTGCTCGGCGACCGCACCCGGCTCACCCTGCTGCACGCCCTGACGGCCGGCGAGGCCGACGTGACCACGCTCACCGAGGCGTGCGCCGCCGCCCGCCCCGCCGTCAGCCAGCATCTGGCCCGGCTGCGCCTGGCGGGGCTGGTGACCACCCGCAAGGAGGGCCGCCGCGTGGTCTACGCGCTGCGCGACGGCCATCTGCGCCGCCTGGTCGACGAGGCCCTGAAGGTGGCCGACCACCGCCTGGCCGAGCGGACCGGCGAGCCGGAGACCTCCTGAGAGGCTGAACGAGCCCCCAGGACGACGGTGTCCCGTCGGCCACGGCGGAGCGCCGCGGCCGACGGGACACCGTCAGCGATCGCGAGTGGTCAGTGCGCCGGAGCGTCCGTGACCACGACCTCGTCGATGCTGCGCTCGATCGCCTCGGGCTTCGACGCGGTGGCCTTGGCCCAGTAGTAGATCCCGAGCGAGAACACCGCGACGACCAGGATGTCCCACCACAGCGGGATGGTGCCGTCGCCGCCGAAGGTGCTCAGGTAGGAGATCACGCCGAGGCCGACCAGGTAGGGCGGCAGCCACTGCGCGGCCTTGAAGTCCAGCCGGGGCGCGTCGGGCAGGTTCTTGCGGACGGCGTACCAGGCGTAGGAGCCGAGCAGCATGTAGCCGATCAGGATGGCGAAGCCCAGGCGCCACAGGGTGTCCCAGCCCGACCAGAAGATGATCAGGTTGGCGACCACGAAGGACAGCGGCGAGATGACCTTGCCGAAGGGCAGGCGGTACGGGCGCTCGTGGTGCGGCAGACGGTCGGCGAAGACGCCGTACGCCAGGGGCGCGCCCGCGTACATCAGGACGCTCGCCGAGGTGATGAAGCTGACCAGCTCCTGCCAGCTCGGGAACGGCAGGAAGCAGATCACGCCGGTCACGAACGAGATGACGAGGCCGAACCACGGCACGCCGCGCGAGTCCGTCTTGCCGAACACCTTCGGCGCGTAGCCGTTCTTGGCCAGGCCGTAGGAGATGCGGGAGGTGGCGGTGGTGTAGATCAGGCCGGTGCCGCCGGGGGAGATGATCGCGTCGGCGTACAGGACGATGCTCAGCCAGCCGAGGCCCACCAGGGTGGCCAGACCGGCCCAGGGGCCGCTGATGCCCGGGAAGTCGAGCTTGCCCCAGCCGTGCGCGAAGGAGCTGTGCGGCAGCGCGACGATGAACACGACCTGGAGCAGGATGTAGATCACCGAGCCGATGGCGACCGAACCGAGGGTCGCGCGGGGCAGGTCGCGCTTGGGGTTGCGGCTCTCGCCGGCGAGCTGGATCGCCTGCTCGAAGCCGAGCAGGGCGAAGATGATGCCGCTGGAGCTGATGGCGGCGAGGACGCCCTTGGCGCCGAAGGGCGCGAAGCCCTCCGAGGTGAAGTTGCCCGGGTGGAAGTTGCCGATGGCGATGACGAAGATCGCCGCGAGGGGGACGGCGATCTTCCACCAGGTGGCGGCACTGTTGGTGTGGGCGAGGACCCGGACGCCGAGGAAGTTGACCGCGACGAAGAGGGCCATCAGGGCGACTGCGACGACGATGCCGCTGGTCGTGAGCGTGCCGTTGGCGCGCTGCAGCCCTTCGGCCCACTGCCAGTGCTTGGCGTAGCCGATCATGGCCTCGACCTCGATCGGCGCGACCGTCGCGGCCTGGAGCCAGGAGAACCAGCCGAAGGACATGCCGGCCAGGCCGCCGAAGGCGTAGTGCGGGTAGCGGGCCGTGCCGCCGGCCACCGGGAACATGCCGCCGAGTTCGGCGTGCACGAGCGCCAGCAGCACGATGGCCACCGCGCCGATCACCCACGAGATGATCGCCGCGGGGCCCGCCACCACGACCGCCTTCTCGGCGCCGAACAGCCAGCCGGAGCCGATGATGGAACCCACGGAGGCCCACATCAGACCGATCAGGCCGACGTCGCGGCGCAGGCCGCCGCCTGGGCCGCCGCTCTGGTCCTTCGGGGCTATGGGCGCGGCATGGTCGACTTTCGCCATGTCAAGTGGCCTCTCAGATCGTAAACGCAGGATTAACGAGCAAGGACGCCACAGGCTAGGAAAGCTTTCCGCGCTTACAGAAGACTGTTTCCGAAAACTTGACCCAGGATCTTGCCTGTCTTGGGAAGAGCCTCTGTACAGGTCAGACGGCAGAGCAGAATGTCAATATTCAGCGGGAAATTGTGAGAAGACAGTGAGACACGCTAGCCGAGGCGTGGAATTTCGATGGCCGGGCAGCGATCCATTACCATGTCCAGCCCCGCCGCCCGGGTGCGCTCCCAGGCCGCCTCGTCGACCACGCCGAGCTGGAACCAGACCGCCTTCGCGCCCTTCCCGACGGCTTCCTCGGCCACCGCGCCCGCGAGGTCGCTGTTGACGAAGACGTCGACCACGTCCACCTCGAAGGGGATGTCCGCGAGCGAGGCGTACCCCGGCTCGCCGTGCACGGTCTCCGCCTTGGGGTGCACGGGCACGATCCGCTTGCCGAACCGCTGGAGCACCTGCGCCACCCCGTACGCGGCCCGGTCACGGTTCGACGACAGGCCGACCACCGCCCAGGTGTCGCCCAGCTCGGTCAGGATCCTGCGGATCGTCGCTTCGTCGCCGTACACGGCTGCCTCCTCCGGTCGCGCGGGAACGCGCGGGAATCTCTCGTCGTCGCAACAGCGCCCGCCAGGTGCGGATTCCCCCCGGTACCCCGCCACGGTGACCGGAATCGGCGCAAGGTGCCCGCGTACGGCCGCCCGCACGCCTACGCTCGGGCCGTGCTGCGCATCCTCGACGCCCGAACCGGTGAGCCCGTCGCCGCCGCGCCCGCCCGGCGCGGCCTGACCCGCATCGAGGCGTACGCCTCGGGCCTCGACCCGACGGCGCTGCGCGTGCTCCTCACCGCCGACCTCCTGGTCCGCGCCCTGGAGCTCGGCGGCACCCCCGTCTGGGCGATACTCACCGCCCCGCACCGGCCCGCCGAACTGCGCACGGCCGCCACCGCCCTGGCGATCCGCCCCTTCGAGGACGGCCGCGACCTCGCGTCGGGCCTGGGGGAGGCGCAGGTGATCCATGTGGTCGCCCAGGACACGCAGGGCCCACGGGGCGAGGGCCCCCTCCTCACCGTGGCGCCGGTGACCTGGACCGGGGCGGCGGGGCAGGATGAGGCGGGCGCGGTCGACGCCGCGGAGAGAGCGACCGACGGCGAGGTGGTCACGGTCGACGGTGCCCAGAGGGCGACCGACGGCGAGGTGGACACGGTCGACGGCGCGGCGGGGGCCCCGGACGGTGCGGGGCCCGGCGCCGGCCCGTCCGAGGCCGCCGGCCCCGCCACCCTGGACGCCGAACCGCCCAGCGAACGCCCGGCCCCGTCCGCCGGCCCCGCCGCGTCGGACGCCGTACCGCCCTGGGACCTCTCGGCGCTCCTCGCCGACCCCGCCGCCCTGCGCCTGAGTCTGCTGTCCGTGCCGCGCGGGACGCCGGTGCGGCTCGACCCCGCCGGTCTCGCGGAGGCCGCGCGGACCCTCGCCGGGTGGCGGCGCGCGGTCGCCGGGTGGTCCCGGCAGCCGTCCCGGCCGGTGCCCGAGGAGGTGCGGATGCGGTTGCGGGCCGCCTGGGAGGACGACCTCGACCTGCCCGGCGTGCTGACCGTGCTGCGGGACGTGGCGGACGCGCCGGGGCTGCCCGACGGTGCCCGGTTCGAGACGTACGTGTACGCCGACCGGCTGCTCGCCCTGGATCTCGCCCGTGACCTCGGGAGCCTCGCGTGATCGAGCGGGCGGGCGCGGGCCCGCTGCGCCGGCTCGTCGTACTGCGGCACGCCAAGTCCGCCTGGCCGGAAGGGGTCGACGACCACCGGCGTCCGCTCGCGCCGCGCGGCCTGCGCGACGCCCCGGCCGCCGGGCGGTTCCTCGCCGAGACCGACGCCCTGCCCGACCTCGCCCTGTGCTCCACCGCCGTACGTGCCCGCCGCACCTGGGAGCTGGCCGCCGCGCAGTGGGGCACGCCACCACCGGTGCGCTACGACCGGCGCCTGTACGCCGCCGACGTGCCGGACCTGCTCGACGTCGTGCACGAGGTGTCGCGCGAGGTGGAGACGCTGCTGCTGGTCGGCCACAACCCGGGCCTGGAGGAGCTGGTCCTGCGGCTGGCCGGCGACGGTCTGGACGACACGGTAGAGCGGGTCGGCGTGAAGTTCCCGACCTGCGCGATCGCCGTGCTGGCCTGGCGCGGCACCGGCTGGCCGGCTCTCGCTCCGGGCACGGCCCTGCTGACGTCGTTCACCGTGCCTCGCGGGAAGCGCAAGGGCGGCACGTAGCGGGCCCGTGGGGTGAGCCGCACCGCGATCATGGGCGGGCCGGCCCTCGCATAGGCTGGCGTGATGCAGGACGAGTACCGCACAGTCGCCCGCGCGGGCGTGCACGAGACCGAGATCAACCGCTCCCGTTTCCTGTGCGCCCTCGCCCCGGCGGCCACCGAACGTGAGGCCCAGGAGTTCGTCGCCGCCGTCCGCAAGGAGCACGCCGACGCCACGCACAACTGCTGGGCGTACGTCATCGGCGCCGACGCCTCCGTGCAGAAGGCCAGCGACGACGGCGAGCCGGGCGGCACCGCGGGCGTGCCCATGCTCCAGATGCTCCTGCGCCGCGAGATGCGGTACGTCGTCGCCGTCGTCACCCGCTACTACGGCGGCGTCAAGCTCGGCGCCGGCGGGCTCATCCGCGCCTACGGGGGCGCGGTCGGCGAGGCCCTGGACGCCCTGGGCACCCTGACCCGGCGCCGCTTCCGGCTGGCCACCGTGACCGTCGACCACCAGCGCGCGGGCAAGGTCGAGAACGACCTGCGGTCCACCGGGCGCGAGGTCCGGGACGTCCACTACGGCGAGGCCGTCACGATCGAGATCGGGCTGCCGGACTCCGAGGTGGACGCCTTCCGCGCCTGGCTCGCCGATGTGACGGCGGGCACGGCAGGCGTCGAACTCGGCGGGGAGGCCTACGGGGACGCGTGAGGTTCGCGTCACGCGCAGAGGTGATGAAAACCGTTAATCAGACATAACACCCAACGGTGGGCCGGGGTGTGACGGTCTGATACGGGAGTAACCGCCCGTGATGTCGGACCCGGCCGTTAGTCTCGGGGATCATGAGAGTCCTGCACACGTCCGACTGGCACCTCGGCCGGGCCTTCCACCGGGTGAACATGCTCGGGGCCCAGGCCGGGTTCATCGGTCACCTCGTCACCACCGTGCGCGAGCACGCGGTCGACGCGGTGGTCGTGTCCGGGGACGTGTACGACCGCGCGGTGCCCCCGCTCACCGCGGTCGAGCTGTTCGACGACGCCCTGCACCGCCTGGCCGGTCTCGGCGTGCCCACGGTGATGATCTCCGGCAACCACGACTCGGCGCGCCGGCTCGGCGTCGGCGCCGGACTCATCGACCGCGCGGGCATCCACCTGCGCACCGAACCGGCCGCCGCCGGCACCCCGGTCGTGCTGTCCGACGCCCACGGGGATGTCGCCTTCTACGGACTGCCGTACCTCGAACCGGCCCTGGTCAAAGACGAGTTCGGGGTGGAGCGGGCCGGCCACGAGACCGTGCTCGCCGCCGCCATGGACCGCGTCCGCGCCGACCTCGTCACCCGAGCCGCGGGCACCCGGTCCGTCGTCCTCGCCCACGCCTTCGTCACCGGCGGCAGCCCCAGCGACAGCGAGCGGGACATCACCGTCGGCGGAGTCAGCGCCGTCCCGGCCGGAGTCTTCGACGGCGTCGACTACGTGGCACTCGGCCATCTGCACGGCTGCCAGACCCTCACCGAGCGCGTCCGCTACTCGGGCTCGCCGCTCGCCTACTCCTTCTCCGAGGCCGACCACCGCAAGAGCATGTGGCTCGTCGACCTGGCCGCCGACGGCTCGGTCACCGCCGAGCGCCTCGACTGCCCCGTGCCGCGACCGCTCGCCCGCATCCGCGGCACCCTCGAGGACCTGCTCGCCGACCCCGGTCTCGCCCGCCACGAGGACGCCTGGGTCGAGGCCACGCTCACCGATCCGGTCCGCCCGGCCGACCCCATGGCCCGGCTCGCCGAGCGCTTCCCGCACACCCTCAGCCTCGTCTTCGCCCCCGAACGGGCACCGGACGACCCCGGGGTCTCCTACGCCCGCCGGCTCGCCGGCCGCAGCGACCAGCAGATCGCCCACGACTTCGTGGCCCACGTGCGCGGCGCCGGACCCGACGAGCGGGAGAGCGCCGTGCTGCGCGAGGCCTTCGACGCCGTGCGCGCCGACGCCACCGTGCGGGAGGTGGCCCGATGAGGCTGCACCGGCTCGACATCACCGCCTTCGGCCCCTTCGGCGGCTCCCGGAGCGTCGACTTCGACGCCCTGTCCGCCGCCGGGCTGTTCCTGCTGCACGGCCCCACCGGCGCGGGCAAGACCTCCGTCCTGGACGCCGTCTGCTACGCGCTCTACGGCTCCGTGCCCGGCGCCCGGCAGAGCGGCCAGGGCATGAACCTGCGCAGCGACCACGCCGAGGCCCGCACCCGCACCGAGATCCGCCTCGAACTCACCGTCGCCGGACGCCGGCTGGACATCACCCGGCAGCCGCCGTGGGAACGGCCCAAGCTGCGCGGCAAGGGCATGACCGTCGACAAGGCCCAGACCTGGCTGCGCGAGTACGACGCCCCCGCCCGCGCCTGGAAGGACCTCAGCCGCTCCCACCAGGAGATCGGCGAGGAGATCACCCAGCTGCTCGGCATGAGCCGCGAGCAGTTCTGCCAGGTCGTGCTGCTGCCCCAGGGCGACTTCGCCCGCTTCCTGCGCGCCGACGCCGAGGCCCGCGGCCGCCTGCTGGGCCGCCTCTTCGACACGCAGCGCTTCGCCGACGTGGAGAAGCGGCTCGCCGAACGCCGCCGTGCCACCGAGGCCCGGGTGCGCGAGGGCGACGCCGCCCTGCTCGCCGACGCGCACCGCATGCAGCAGGAGGCCGGCGACGCCATGGAGCTGCCCGAGCTGAGCCCCGGTGACCCCGGCCTCGCCGAGGCCGTCCTCGGTGCCGCCGCGGTGGCCCGCAGCACCGCGCGGGAGCGCCTCACCGTCGCCCGGTGCCGCCTCGCCGCCGCCGAGTCCGGCCACGCCGCGGCCGGGCGCACCCTGGAGGACGCACGCGAACTCACCCGGCTGCAGAGCCGGTTCACCGAGGCACGGCGGCGGGCCGAGCTGCTCAGGGAACGGGCCGGCGCCCACGAGGAGGCACAGGAGCGGATGCGGCGCGCCCGCAAGGCGGAGACCGTCGCACCCGCGCTCGACCTGCGGGAGGCCGCCGACGCCGAGCACCGCGCCGCCGCCACGGCCGAAGCACGCCTGCGCCTTGCGCTCCCCGCGGAGCACGCCGACGCCGGCCCCGCGGGCCTCGCGGCCGCCGCCCGCCGCGCCGCCGAGGAACTGGGCGGCCTGGAGTCCGCCCGGCGCGCCGAACAGCGGCTCACCGGACTCGCCGGAGAACGGGCCGGCCTCGACCGGCAGGAACGGGACGACGAGGAGGTGCTGCGCGAGGCCGACGCCTGGCTCGCCGAGTGGGACACCGCACGCGCGGACCTCCAGACCCGCATCGACACCGCCCAGGAGGCGGCCACCCGCGCCGAACAGCTCGCCGTCCGGCGCGACCCCGCGCGCCGCCGCCTCGACGCGGCCCGCACCCGCGACGAACTGGCCGCCGACCTGGAGCAGGCACAGCGCCGGGCCCACGCCTCCGCCCAGCACACCCTCGACACCCGCGCGCACTGGCTGGACCTCAAGGAACAGCGGCTGACCGGCATCGCCGCCGAACTCGCCGCCCACCTCACCGACGGCGAGCCCTGCGCCGTCTGCGGGGCCACCGAACACCCCGCGCCCGCCCGCAAGGTCGCCGGGCACGTCGACCGCGAGGCCGAGGAGCGCGCCCTCGCCGACCACCAGCGGGCCGGTGAGCGGCAGGCGGAGGACGAACGGCGCCTCGGCCTGGTGCGCGAGGCCCTGGCCGCGGCCACCGCCGAGGCCGGCGACACCCCCACCGACCGGCTCGCCGCCGAGGCCGACGAACTGGAGCAGGAGTACGCGCGCGCCCGCCGCACCGCCACCGCCCTGCACGCCGCCCACGAGGAGCTGCGGCGCGCCGAGCAGGAGCGCGAGCGACGTCAGACCGACCGCCAGCAGGCCGCCGTACGGACCGCGTCCCGGCTCACCCGACGCGAGACCCTGGAGCGCGAACAGGCCGCACTTCAGGAGGAGTTGACGCAGGCCCGGGGAAGCGCGGCCAGCGTCGCCGCCCGTGCCGCGCAACTGGAGCGGCTGGCCGGGCAGCTCGCCGACGCCGCCGACGCCGCGCGCACCGCCGAGGACACCGCCCAGCGGCTCAAGGATGCCGACGCCCGCCTCGCCGACGCCGCCTACCGCGCGGGCTTCGAGACCCCGCAGGCCGCGGCCGCCGCCCTGCTGGACGACGCGGCCCACCGCGAGCTGCAACACCGCCTGGACGCCTGGCAGTCCGAGGAGGCGGCCGTGCGCGCCATGCTGGCCGAGGCCGACACCGCTGCCGCCGCCCAGCAGCCGCCGGCCGACCTCGCCGCGGCACAGCGGGCGGCGGCCGAGACCGAACGGCGGCTGCGCGAGGCCACCTCCGCGTGCGACGCGGCCGCCCGTTGCAGCGCCGAACTCGACCGGCTGTCGGCCCGTGCCACCGAGGGCGTACGCCGGCTGGCCCCGCTGCGCGAGGAGTACGACCGGGTGGCCCGTCTGGCCGCCCTCACCGCGGGCACCTCCGCGGACAACGAACGCAGGATGCGCCTGGAGTCGTACGTACTGGCGGCCCGCCTGGAGCAGGTCGCCGCCGCGGCCACCGTACGCCTGCAGCGCATGTCGTCCGGCCGCTACACCCTCGTCCACTCCGACGACCGCACCGGACGCGGCCGCAGCGGGCTCGGACTGCACGTCGTGGACGCCTGGACCGGCCGCGAACGCGACACGGCGAGCCTCTCGGGCGGCGAGACCTTCTTCGCCTCCCTCGCCCTCGCCCTGGGCCTCGCCGACGTCGTCACCGACGAGGCCGGCGGTGTCCGCCTCGACACCCTCTTCATCGACGAGGGCTTCGGCAGCCTCGACGACCAGACCCTCGACGAGGTCCTCGACGTCCTCGACTCCCTGCGCGAACGGGACCGCAGCGTGGGCATCGTCAGCCACGTCCCCGACCTCCGGCGCCGCATCCACGCCCAACTGGAGGTCGTGAAGGACAGATCGGGGTCGTCACTGCGGCAGCGGGGCGTCTGACCCGCCTGCCCGGCGGGCGCGTGGGGCGAGGTCAGCGGCCCAGGGCGCGGCGCGGCAGGGGGGAGGAGTACACCACGCTCGTCGTCACGGATCCGAGGGTGCCTATGCGGCCCGTGACCTCTTCCAGGTGGGACATGGAGCGTGCGGCGACCTTGATGACGAAGCAGTCGTCGCCCGTCACGTGGTGGGCCTCCAGGATCTCGGGGGTCACGGCGACCAGGTCGTGGAACGGTTTGTAGTTGCCGTTCGGGTACCTCAGGCGCACGAACGCCATGATGGCGAGGCCCAGTCGCTCGGGGTCCACGACGGCCGCGTAGCCCTGGATCACGCCGGCCTCCTCCAGACGCCTGACCCGTTCGGTGACGGCGCTCGGTGACATGGAGACCTCGCGGGCCAGCTCGGCGTAGCTGGCCCGGCCGTCCCGCTGGAGGACGTCGAGAATGCGCCAGTCGGTGGCGTCCGGGGAATACGCGGTCATCCTGGATGGATAGCAGGGGAATCCCCGGCCGGGCAAGGGTCAGGCCGTGGATCGTCACTTCAGCGGGACGGCGACCGGCCGTAGATTCTTCGGCATGAGCACCGACACCTTCGTGAACCCCGTCCTGCGCACCGCCCCCGCCGCCCCCGCCGAGGCCGCGGCCTACTTCCGGGCGAGCCTCGCCTTCCACGCAGACGTCTCCGACGTCGCCGCCGTGCTCGCGGCCGGCGGCGACCCCGGCTTCGTCGTGGTCGACTCCCGCTCCACCGACTCCTGGGACCAGGGACACGTCCCCGGCGCCGTCCACCTGCCGACCGCGCTCATCCCCGAACAGGCCGGACAGCTCCTCGACAAGTCCGTTCCTGTGATCACCTATTGCTGGGGCCCCGGCTGCAACGGCGCCACCCGCGCTGCCCTCGCCCTGGCCGAACTCGGTTACCAGGTCAAGGAGATGCTCGGCGGCTTCGAGTACTGGGCGCGCGAGGGCTTCGCCTACGAGACCTGGCAGGGACCCGCGCGCCGGGACGCCGACCCGCTGACGGCACCCCTGGCAGGGGAGTGCGGCTGCTGACAGCCGTGGACGGTGCCGCCGCCGACGGCGGGCAACGGCTCAGCCGGCCGGCGCCCCCCACCCCGTCCCCGGGAGCGGTCACCGCAGGCCGTCGAAGGCGATGTTCAGATGCCGCGGGCCGCGCAGCACCGCGTTCGGCCGGTACGGCGGCGGGTCCTCGACCAGCCGGGGGTTCTCCAGCCGCCGGGCCAGCTCGGACAGCGCGATCTGGGTCTCCAGCCGGGCCAGGGGAGCGCCGAAGCAGCTGTGGATGCCGCTGCCGAACCCGAGGTGCTGGATGTCCTCGCGGTCCGGGTCGAACCGGTCGGGCTCCTTGAACCGCTCCGGGTCCCGGTTGCCCGCCGCGAGCATCAGCCAGATGCGCGAGCCCTTGGGGATGGTCGTCCCGCGCAGCTCGACGTCGGTGATGCAGGTGCGCTGCGGCACGATCTGCACCGGCGGCTCGTAGCGCAGCAGCTCCTCCACGATCCTCACCGACAGCCCCGGGTCCTCCCGCAGCCGCCCCAGGATCTCCGGGTGGCGCAGCAGCGTGAGCATGCCGTTGGTGATCAGGTTGACCGTCGTCTCGTGCCCGGCGATCAGCAGCAGCACCGCGGTGCTCAGCACCTCCATCATGGTCATGGCGCCGTCCGGGCCCCGGCTGCCCGCCAGGTCGGACAGCACGTCGTCCTGCGGCTCCTTGGTGCGCTGCTCCACCAGGCCGGCCAGGTACATGCCGAGCTGCATCCGCGCCTCCTGCGCGGTCTTCACGAACTCCGGGTCGGCGCTCTGCCGGGTGTCCGGGTCGAGGGTGGCGACCAGCGGATCGACCCAGGAGCGGAACCGGGGCTCGTCCTCGCGGGGCACGCCGAGCAGCCGGCAGATCACCGTCACCGGGAACGGGTAGGCGAACTGGTCGACCAGGTCGACCTCCCGCGCCTCCCCGAAGCCGTCGATCAGGCCGGTGACGATGCCGTCGAGCTCGCCCCGCATGTTCTCGATGCGGCGCGGCTGGTGCGGCGGCCCGAACGCGCTGTTGGCGATGCGCCGCAGCCGGTCGTGCTCGGGCGGGTCGAGGCGCAGGAACGACGGCGGCAGCCCGCCCGTCTCGTCGACCTGGGTCAGCACGTCGTCCCCGGCGGCGGCCAGGTTGGCGGCGTCCGAGCTGATCCGGGGGTCGTGGAGCAGCGCCTCGATGTCGTAGTAGGAGCTGACGACGTAGGGGCCGCCCTCCTCCTCCTGCAGCACCGGCGTCTTGCGGAGTTCCGTGTACAGCGGATACGGGTCGGCGCGGTTGGCGAAGTCGGTGATCTGGCGGAACAGCGGGGCTTGCGTCATGACACGTCCTAAGGCGTCGAGGCCGCTGCGGCGGTCAGTGCCGGGCCGGGGTGAATACCAGCTGCTGGTCGGCCGGTGAGTAGCCGCTCAGGGTCACGGTGGGGCCGTGGGTCGGCAGGGAGGGGTCGGGGAAGTCGGCCGGGACGGGCTGCCGGCCCTCGGGCCGCCGGTCCATCGTGGGGAACTCCACCGGGAACGGGGCGCCGCGCTCGATCTGCCGCCGGTAGAACTCCAGCCAGCGGTTGTTGTCGAAGCTGACCGCGGCGATCATGCGGCCCTGGTGCCCGTAGACGCCGACGAACCTGCGCTCGGCCAGTGACCCCTGCGTGATCATGATCTGGTCGCCCATGGGCGGCACCCCGACCGACTTGATGCTCACCCGGAACTGCGAGGACCAGAAGGCGGGCGTCCACAGGTGCGGTCGGCGGTCGGCGCCCCGGCAGATCATGTTGTGCGCGGCCGTCTCCGCCTGGGCGACGGCGTTGCCCCAGTGCTCCAGCGAGAGGAACTGGTAGCCGAACAGCGCGTGCGGTGACCGGGCCACGTCACCGGCGACGAACACGTCGTCGGTGACGATGCCCCGGAAGTCGAAGGCCCGGCAGCCCGCGTCGCAGGCGATCCCGCGCGGCCCGGCGCCGAGCCCGGAACCGGTCAGCCACTCGGTGTTGCGCAGCGAACCGAGCGAGACGACCACGACGTCGGCCTCGACGACGCTCTCGTCGGACAGGTGGACGGCCCGCACCCTGCCGGACGTGTCGCCCTCCAGCGCGGTCACCGTGACCCGGGTGCGCAGGTCCACACCGTTCTCGGTCTGCAGGTCGGCCGCGACCGCGCCGATCACCCCGCCGAGGGCGCCCACCAGCGGGGCACCGGCGCGCTCCGCCATGGTGACCTGAAGCCCCATCTCCCGGCAGGCGGAGGCCACCTCGCACCCGGCGAACCCGGCGCCGATGATGAACACCCGGCGGGGTCCGGCCTTCAGCTTCTGCAGCAGCCTGGCCGCGTCGTCACGGGTGCGCAGCAGGAAGACGCCGTCCAGGCGCGCCTCCGCCTCCTTCGGCCACGGCCGGGCGCGCACGCCGGTGGCGATGAGCAGCCGGTCGTACTCGACCTCGTCCCCGTCGGCCAGCCGTACCCGCTTGGCGCTCAGGTCGAGGCCGGAGGCCGGGACGCCGAGCCGCCACTTCGCGTCGATCTCCCGGCGGTGCGGCAGCTCGGTGTGGCGCGGTGACGCCATGCCCAGCAGCACCGCCTTGGACAGCGGCGGCCGGTCGTACGGCTCGTACGGCTCGTCGCCGATCAGGGTCAGCTCACCGGTGAACCCCTCGGCGCGCAGGGTCTCGGCGGCCCGCAGCCCGGCCAGCGAGGCGCCCACGATCACGATGCGGCCCTCGCGCCGGATCCATTCCACGTGATCAGCGGGCATCGGACGCCTCCCGGGCGGAGGCGGTGTTCTCGCCCACGCCGTCCAGACCGTCGGCCGTGATCGCCTGCACCGGGCAGGCGGCGACGGCGCGTGCCAGCCGCTCGCGCTGTTCCTCGTCCGCCCGCGGGTTGTAGATCAGCGACTCCTCGCCGTGCATGGCGAAGACGTCGGGCGCGAGGAACGCGCACTGCGCGTACCCCTGACACTTGTTGAGATCGACGACGAGCCTCATCGACGCTCCGCCCCTTCCGGTGGCCTGGTCCGGTGCGCCGCCGCGCCTCGCGCGGTCATCCCCGGACGGCGGTCATGTCCCGCTGGCCAGCATGGGAGCCGGGCCGGGGCGCCGCCCGCCGGGCCGGGCCGTCCGGGTGAGGGCCGCGGGGTCACGCGGAGGGAGCGGCCGCCGGGGCGGGCGCGCCCCGGGAGCCCGCCCGGCCGCCCACCATGAGGATGTGCACGCTGACCGCCAGCGCCCAGACGGGGAAGACGAGTTCCGACCAGGGCACGTTCGAGGAGAGGAAGAGCAGGACGAGTGTCGTCAGGAAGCCCAGCGCCGAGAGCGGGCGCGGCAGGACGCCGAGGCGGTGTCCCATCACCGACAGGGAGCAGACGAAGACCCCGGCCATGCGCATCGCGTACCCCGTCATCAGCGTGTACGCGAGATGGCGGCCGAAGTCCCACGCGACCGGCGAGGGCGCGGCGCCGGAGGGGTGCGACACGGCCAGGACGGCCCCAGCCGCCGCGGCGGCGCCGAACAGGGTGGCGGTGAAGACCAGCCCGCTGCCCAGGAAGACGGTGGCGAGGAACCTGTCCTCGACCGGCCCGACGTGGGCCCGAACGGCGCCGACGAACCACAGGAAGAAGATCCCGGCGAACGGCACCAGCTCCAGGGCCGCGCTGACCGCGCCGCGCTGTGCCGCGTCGGTGAACCCCGTGGCGGTGGCGGCGTCGGCGCTCGTCGGGATACCCAGCCGGATCAGCACGATCGCCGCGGCCAGCAGCACCGCGAACACCACGCCGGNGCGTCGGCGCTCGTCGGGATACCCAGCCGGATCAGCACGATCGCCGCGGCCAGCAGCACCGCGAACACCACGCCGGCCAGCCCGGCGGCCCGCGGGGTCTGCAGGGGCTGCTGCCCCGGCGCCTTTGCCTGCATGCCCGGTCCGCCTCCTCATGTCGGCTCCGGACACCAGCAAGCCGCCTGCCCGGGACGCGCGCCACCGGAGGACGGCCGTACGGCCGACC
>NZ_JAJSZC010000098.1:10988-39010 GCF_036815105.1 Streptomyces sp. IBSBF 3136 | reverse complement strand
GGGGGGGGGTAGCACCATCGGGGGAACGGGGGATCGAGTCGGCCGGCCGCGGTCACGGGGAGCGGCCGGCCGACCCGAACAACGGCGCTCACCGCCGTCCCCGCTTCGAGGGTCAGTGACCACTCCCCCCCCCGGCCTCTACTTCAAATACTGCAGGCCGGGATGGACGGCCGAGTACCCGTCGACCAGACGTCGGGCCACGTCGACCGAGTCCACCAGCGGGTGCAGGGCGAACGCCTTGACGGCCGTCGTACGCGAACCGGACTCGGCGGCCGCGAGCACCTCGCGCTCGACGGCCTTGACCGCGCAGACCAGACCGGTGGCGTGCCCGGGGAGCGGTGCGACCGCGACCGGGTGGGCGCCGTTGGCGTCGACCAGGCAGGGCACCTCGATGACGGCGTCCGGGTCGAGGACCGACAGGGTGCCCTGGTTGCGCACGTTCAGGATGAGGGTCGCGCGCTCGTCGCGGGCGATGGCCCGCATGAGGGCGAGGGCCACGTTCTCGTAGCCGCCGGAGAGGTCGTCGGCCTCGCGCTCGCCGGCACCGGACGTCTCCCGGTTCTCCGCCATGTACGTCGCCTCGCGCTCGGTCCGGGTGCGGTCCCACACAGCGAGGGCGGACACGTCCGCGCGCCCGGCCTCCTCGTAGAACCGCGCCTGCTGGTCGCGCAGGAAGGCGCCGCGGGTCTTCTCGGCCTCCTGGTAGGCCCGCACGGTCTCCCGGTTGAAGTAGTAGTAGTGCAGGTACTCGTTGGGGACGGCGCCCAGGGACCGGAGCCAGTCGGTGCCGAAGAGTCTGCCCTCCTCGAAGGAGCCCAGCAGGCCGGGGTCGGCGAGCAGGCGCGGCAGCTCGTCCCGGCCCGCGACCCGCAGACCACGCACCCATCCGAGGTGGTTGAGGCCGACGTAGTCGATCCACGCCTCCTTGGGATCCGCGCCGAGGACCCGGGCGATGCGGCGGCCGAGGCCCACCGGCGAGTCGCAGATGCCGATGACCCGGTCGCCGAGGTGGCGGGACATGGCCTCGGTGACCAGTCCGGCCGGGTTGGTGAAGTTGATGACCCAGGCGTCGGGTGCCAGCCGGGCCACCCGCCGGGCGATGTCGACGGCGACCGGAACCGTCCGCAGTCCGTAGGCGACACCGCCCGCGCCGACCGTCTCCTGACCGAGGACGCCCTCCGCGAGGGCCACCCGCTCGTCGTTCGCCCGGCCTTCGAGACCGCCGACGCGGATCGCGGAGAAGACGAAGTCGGCGCCGCGCAGGGCCTCGTCGAGGTCGGTCGTGGTGGTCACCTGCGGGGCGTCGCCGACGGCCGACGCCTGCTCGGCCAGTACGCGGGCGACTGTATGCAGTCGACCGGCGTCCAGATCGTGCAGCACGACCTCCGTGACCCGGCCCTCGCCCCGGTCAGCCAGCAGCGCCCCGTACACGAGCGGAACCCGGAAGCCCCCACCGCCCAGAATCGTCAGCCTCACACCCGCACCTCTTCCGCACGCACCGCCCTCTGTCCCGGTCGGCCCGTCAGGAACCCTACTTGGCGTGCGAGGCCGGATCGGTGTTCCCGTGACCTGCGCGCCCCGGCAACCGGAAGGGGCCGCCGGCCGTCCTCCTGATCACCATGCTCAGTACAAGTCCGGCCGGACCTCCGGCCTCCCCGGTGGGCCAGCTGCTCGCCTTCACCTGGACCCAGACCCGCGCCTGCGCCTTCGCCATAGCGTTGCTGTCGGGGGTGGCGGCGTCGACGCTGCTGCCGTCCCTGCCCGTGGCACGCTACGACCTGCTCGTGGCCTACGGCGTCCTGCTCACCGTGCTGTTCTGGCGGCGCGGCCGGGAGAGCGGCCGGGACGTCGCCGTCATCACCGCCTGCCATGTCATCGGCCTCGCCTTCGAGCTGGTGAAGGTGGCGCAGGGCTCGTGGAGCTACCCGGAGCCGGCGGTGCTGAAGTTCGCGGGCGTCCCCCTGTACGGCGGCTTCCTGTACGCGGCCGTCGGCAGCTACGTCTGCCGGGCCTGGCACCTGTTCGACCTGGAACTGGTCGGCTACCGGCCCCGGGCGACCGCGCTGGTGGCCGCCGGCGTCTACATCAACTTCTTCAGCCACCACTGGCTGCCCGACGCCCGCTGGCCTCTCGCCGCCCTCCTCGTCGCCGTCACCGCGGGCACCTCCGTGCGGTACACCGTGCGCGGGGTACGACGACGGATGCCGCTCGCGCTCTCCTTCACCCTGATCGGCTTCTTCCTGTGGCTGGCGGAGAACCTCGCCACCGGGGTGGGCGCCTGGCGCTACCCGTACCAGCTCCACGGCTGGCAGCCCGTCGACATCTCCAAGTTCGGCGCCTGGTCCCTGCTCATCAGCGTCACCTTCGTCCTCGCAGCCCTCGGCAGAACACGCCGCGGCAGCGCCCACGAGCCACCGGCGGCCCGCTCCTGACCGACTGACGGCTCACCCGCGGGCCTCCCGGCCCACCGCTGCCGGTCTCTCGTATGGGATCGCCCGTATCCGGTCGCCGGCATCCAGTCCCCCGTATCCCGCCTTCTGTATCCGGCCTCCTGTATCCGGCCTCCTGTGTCCGGCCTTCTGTATCCCGTATTCCGTATCCCGTCTCCCACAGCCGACCGCCCACCTCCCGTCCTCCCCTGCCTCCCGCCGACCGTGCCGCCCCTCGTAGCGGCCCGCCGCCCCGGCCTGGTCTGGACCGATACGGGCGGCTTCGAGGCGTGAACTCCCGTGCCTCGTACGGACTTTCCTTGTTTCAAGTCTTGACGACCGCAGGGCCGGGGAGCACATTGGCGGCAGCCTGAGAGCGCTCTCAACCCAGTGTGGGAGCGCTCCCCATCCCGCACTCCCCGTACCCGAGAGGTCCTTCCCCCATGAGTGAATCCTCCGGCATGCCCAGACCCCGGGCCTTCCGGCGCGCGCTCGTCGCCGTCGTGGCCACGTTCGGTCTGGCCGCGGCGGCCGCCACGGCCGCCACCCTCCCCGCAAGCGCTTCCGCCCCCACACCCCCCTCCGGCTGGACGCAGGTCTTCCTCGACGACTTCAACGGCTCGGCCGGTTCCGGTGTCAACACGTCGAACTGGCAGTACGACACCGGTACTTCGTATCCGGGCGGCGCCGCCAACTGGGGTACCGGCGAGGTCGAGTCGATGACCTCGAGCACCGACAACGTCGCGCTGGACGGCAACGGCAACCTGCTCATCACCCCGCGCCGCGACGCGTCCGGGCACTGGACCTCGGGCCGCATCGAGACCACCCGGACCGACTTCCAGCCGCCGGCCGGCGGCAAGCTGCGCGTGGAGTCCCGGATCCAGATGCCGAACGTCACCGGAGCCGCCGCCAAGGGGTACTGGCCGGCCTTCTGGACGCTGGGGGCCCCCTTCCGCGGCAACTACCAGAACTGGCCGAGCGTCGGCGAGCTGGACATCATGGAGAATGTGCAGGGCCTGAACACCGACTGGGCCACGATGCACTGCGGCAGCAACCCGGGCGGCCCCTGCAACGAGACGTCCGGCATCGGCAACTCCACCGCCTGCACCGGCACCACGTGTCAGGCCGGTTTCCACACCTACGCCATGGAGTGGGACCGCTCGACCAGCCCCGAGGAGATCCGCTTCTACCTCGACGGGGTCAACTTCCACACGGTCAAGGCCAACCAGGTCGACGCGACGACGTGGGCGAACGCCACCAACCACGGCTACTTCGTCATCCTGAACGTGGCGATGGGCGGCGGCTTCCCGGGCGCCTTCGGCGGCGGTCCGGACAGCGGTACCGAGCCGAACCACCCGATGGTCGTGGACTACGTGCAGGTGCTCCAGTCGTCCGGCGGGGGCGGCGGCACCACTCCCCCGCCCTCCGGCAGCCGGGACGCCTACTCCCCCATCCAGGCCGAGTCCTACGACAGCCAGTCCGGCGTGAGCACCGAGACCACCACGGACACCGGCGGCGGCCAGGACATCGGCTACCTCGCAGGCGGTGACTGGGCGCTCTACAAGGGCGTCAAGTTCGGCTCCACGGCGGCCACCCAGTTCTACGCTCGGGTGGCGAGCGGGGCCGCGTCCGGGGTGAGCGGTCTGGTCGAGGTGCGCCTGGACAGCCGTTCCAACGCCCCCATCGGCAGCTTCGCGCTGTCCAACACCGGGGGCTGGCAGTCGTGGCGCACGGTTCCGGCGAACATCGGCTCGGTGACCGGCACGCACGACGTGTATCTGACGTTCACCAGCGGCCAGCCGGCCGACTTCGTGAACGTGAACTGGTTCGACTTCGGTCACTGACCCGACGATCACCCGCCCCGGTGTGCGCCGCTCACGCGGCGCGCACCGGGGCGGGCGCGTTCCGGGGCACCGCGGGCCCGCGACCGACCGACGCCGTTCGCACGCCCCCCACCACCCCTACAGCAGCTCGGCCCGGAACGTCACCGGGGTGACCCCGGTGTGCAGGTGGAAGAACTTGGAGAAGTTCGCCGCGTCGGGGAAGCCGACGGCCGCGCCGACTCGGCCGATCGGCAGGTCCGTGTGGGCGAGGAGACGTTTGGCCTCCAGGATCACCCGCTTGTCTATGAAGCCCTTCGGGGTCTGTCCGGTGGCGGCGCGGACGGCGCGGACGAGGGTGCGGCGCGAGTAACCGAGCGCGTCCGCGTAGGCGCTGACGCTGTGGTTGGTGGCGAAGTCCTGTTCGACCGCGTCCCGGAAGAGGGTGAAGGTGGTGTCCGCCTGCTGCCGTGACGCCTGGGCCGAACTGGCCGCGAGGTGGGCGAGGCGCAGCAGGAAAGCGGTCAGGGTGTGCCGGAGCACGGCGGTGTGCAGGCCGGCGGGGAGCGTGGCGGTGTCCTCGTACTCGCGGCGGAGCTGTTCGAGGGCGGCCCGGAGCGCGGTGAGTTGTTCGGTGCTCGGGCGCAGCAGGGGCGGCTGGTCGTAGCGGTAGAGGCCGGTGGCCTCGACGGTGGAGCGGGGCAGGAAGCCGGGTTGCATGGTCAGCACGGTTCCGCGGTACTCGCTGGTCCGGGAGAACCGGTGGACCTGTCCGGGGCGGATCCACAGCAGGTCGCCGGCGGTGGCCTCGTAGTCGGCGAAGTCGATCATGTGCCGTACGGGTCCGTCGGTGAAGAGCATGACCACGTGGAAGTCGATGCGGTGGACACGGTGCAGCGGGGCGTCGGCGTGCCAGGTGCGGTCGTCTCCCATGGGGGCGACCTGCATGCCGACACCGCCTACGGCCAGCTCGACCGGAAAGGGGAAGGTTCTGATCGCGTCGCCGCCGATGAGGCCGCCGCCTTGGGGTGGTGTGTCCGCCATGTTCGCTTTCGTGCCACTCCTGTCGCGTGATCACTGTCCCAGATTCACCACAGGGTGACACACCCCGCCCTTCCCTCTTAAAAGTCAGACTTTTACTTTTGAACGCGTCCGGCCGCTATAACGCTTCGAACGAGGACTTCTTGAAGATGAGCACGCAGACATCCGATGGTTTCGAGTGGACCGACCTCGACCGGCGTGCCGTGGACACCGCCAGGCTTCTGGCGGCAGATGCCGTGCAGAAGGTCGGCAACGGCCACCCCGGCACGGCGATGAGCCTGGCCCCTGCCGCGTACACGATCTTTCAAAAGGTGATGCGGCATGACCCTGCCGACCCGGAGTGGGCGGGTCGTGACCGCTTCGTGCTGTCCCCCGGTCACACCTCGCTGACGCTCTACACGCAGCTCTACCTGTCCGGGTACGAGCTGGGTCTCGACGACCTGAAGGCGTTCCGCACGCACGGTTCGAAGACGCCCGGTCACCCGGAGTACGGGCACACCGCCGGCGTGGAGACGACCACGGGCCCGCTGGGCCAGGGTGTGGCGAATGCGGTGGGCATGGCGATGGCCGCCCGCTACGAGCGTGGCCTGTTCGACCCGGACACCCCGCGCGGCGAGTCCCCCTTCGACCACACGGTCTGGGCGATCGTCTCCGACGGCGACCTGGAGGAGGGCGTCTCCGCCGAGGCCTCCTCCCTCGCGGGCCACCAGAAGCTCGGCAACCTGGTCTTCCTCTACGACGACAACCACATCTCCATCGAGGGCGACACCGCGACCGCCTTCTCCGAGGACGTACTGGCGCGGTACGAGGCCTACGGCTGGCACACCCGGCGCGTGGAGCCCACCCCCGACGGCGACATCGACGTGCCCGCGCTGTACGCGGCGCTGCGGGAGGCCCGGGCGGAGACCGGACGGCCCTCGATCGTCGCCCTGCGCACGATCATCGCCTGGCCGGCCCCGAACGCGCGGAACACCGAGGCCTCCCACGGCTCGGCGCTCGGCGAGGACGAGATCGCGGCCACCAAGCGGCTCCTCGGCTTCGACCCGGAGAAGACCTTCGAGGTCTCGGACGAGGTGCTGGAGCACACCCGCCGGGCCCTGGACCGGGGCGCCGAGGCGCACGCGGCCTGGGACAAGCGGATCGCCGAGTGGCGTGCCGACCAGCCCGAGCGGGCCGCGCTGTTCGACCGGGTCAGCAAGGGCGAGCTGCCCGAGGGCTGGCAGGACGCCCTGCCGGTGTTCGAGGAGGGAAGGTCAGTCGCCACCCGTGCCGCCTCCGGCAAGGTGCTGCAGGCCCTCGGCCCGGTGATCCCCGAGCTGTGGGGCGGCTCGGCCGACCTCGCCGGCTCCAACAACACCACCATCGACAAGGGCAGCTCCTTCCTGCCGGAGGGCAATCCGCTGCCCGAGGCCGACCCGTACGGCCGTACCGTCCACTTCGGGATCCGCGAGTTCTCCATGGCCGCGGAAATGAACGGCATCGCGCTGCACGGCAACACCCGGATCTACGGCGGCACCTTCCTGGTGTTCTCCGACTACATGCGCAACGCCGTACGGATGTCGGCCCTGATGCAGCTGCCGGTGACGTACGTCTGGACGCACGACTCCATCGGCCTCGGCGAGGACGGCCCCACCCACCAGCCGGTCGAGCACCTGGCCTCGCTGCGCGCCATCCCGGGCCTGAACGTCGTCCGCCCGGCGGACGCCAACGAGACCGCGATCGCCTGGGCCGAGATCCTGAAGAGGCACGCCACCGACCCGGCCCCGCACGGACTCGCGCTGTCCCGCCAGGGCGTGCCGACGTACGCGCCCGACGAGGACGCGGCCAAGGGCGGGTATGTCCTGCGCGAGTCGTCGACCGAGACCCCGGAGGTGATCGTCATCGCGACCGGTTCCGAGGTGCGGCTGGCCGTCGCCGCGCGGGAGCTGCTGGAGGCCGAGGGGATCGGCACGCGGGTGGTGTCCATGCCGTCCGTGGAGTGGTTCGAGGAGCAGCCGCGCGCCTACCGCGAGCACGTGCTGCCGCCCGCGGTGCGGGCGCGGGTGGCCGTCGAGGCCGGGATCGGCCTGACCTGGCACCGGTTCGTCGGGGACGCAGGTCGGATTGTCTCCCTCGAACACTTCGGTGCCTCCGCCGATGCGACCACACTGTTCGCCGAGTTCGGCTTCACCCCCGAGAACGTGGCCGCGGCCGCCCGCGCATCGCTGGCCGCCACGCACGCCTGATACCGACGCGATAGGAAAGAAGATCACTGTGACCGAAGCAATCGGGACCCCGGGAGCCCTCAAGCGCCTCGCCGACGAGGGGGTGTCGGTCTGGCTTGACGACCTGTCGCGCACCCGGATCACCTCGGGCGGCCTGGCGGAGCTGGTGGCGAACGGCGGTGTCGTGGGTGTCACCACCAACCCGTCGATCTTCCAGGCGGCCATCGGTTCGGGCGAGGGCTACGAGGAGCAGCTGACCGATCTCGCGGCGCGCGGTGTCACGGTCGAGGAGGCCGTGCGCATGATGACGACCGAAGACGTGCGGGCTGCCGCCGATGTACTGCATACCGTCTACACCGCCTCGGACGGCCGTGACGGCCGGGTCTCCATCGAGGTCGACCCGCGCCTCGCGCACGACGAGAAGGCGACCGTCGCCGAGGCCAAGCAGCTGGCCTGGCTCGTCGACCGTCCCAACGTGATGATCAAGATCCCGGCCACCGAGGCCGGCCTGCCGGCGATCACCGAGGTCATCGGCCTCGGCATCAGCGTGAACGTGACGCTGATCTTCTCCCTGGAGCGCTACCGCGCGGTCATGGACGCCTACCTTGCCGGCCTGGAGAAGGCCCGGGAGCGCGGCCTCGACCTGTCCACGATCCACTCGGTGGCGTCGTTCTTCGTCTCCCGCGTGGACTCCGAGATCGACAAGCGGCTCACCGCCCTCGGCACCGACGAGGCCCGCGCGCTCAAGGGCCGGGCGGCCCTGGCCAACGCGCGGCTCGCCTACGAGGCGTACGAGGAGGTCTTCGCCTCCGGCCGCTGGGACGCGCTGGAGCGGGCGGGCGCGCACAGGCAGCGCCCGCTGTGGGCCTCCACCGGTGTGAAGGACCCCGCGTACAAGGACACGCTGTACGTGGACGAGCTGGTCGCGCCCGGCACCGTGAACACGATGCCGGAGGCCACCCTGAGGGCCGCCGCCGACCACGGCGAGATCACCGGCGACACGGTGACCGGCGGTTACGAGCAGGCCCGCGCCGACCTCGCCGCCGTGGAGCGGCTCGGCATCTCCTACGACGAGGTCGTCCAGCAGTTGGAGGACGAGGGCGTCGCCAAGTTCGGGACGGCCTGGCAGGAACTGCTGGACGCCGTCACCAAGTCCCTGGACAGCAAGGGAGTTGACGCGTGATGACGACCAAGGCCCCGGAACCCGGGACACCCGCCGCCGAGGAGGTGCGCGTGCCGGTCGGCCCGGCCGCGGACTGGGTGAACCCGCTGCGCGACGCCCGCGACCGCCGGCTGCCCCGCATCGCGGGCCCCTCCGGCCTGGTCATCTTCGGTGTGACCGGCGACCTGTCCCGCAAGAAGCTGATGCCGGCCGTGTACGACCTGGCCAACCGCGGTCTGCTGCCGCCGGGCTTCTCCCTGGTCGGGTTCGCCCGCCGGGACTGGGAGGACCAGGACTTCGCGCAGGTGGTGCACGACGCGGTGCGTGAGCACTCGCGCACCCCGTTCCGCGAGGAGGTCTGGCAGCAGCTCGCCGAGGGCATGCGGTTCATCCCCGGCGACTTCGACGACGACACCGCCTTCAAGCAGCTGAAGGACGCCGTCGACGAGCTGGACGCCTCCCGCGGCACCGGCGGCAACTTCGCGTTCTACCTGTCGGTGCCGCCGAAGTTCTTCCCGAAGGTCGTGAAGCAGCTGAAGAAGCACGGCCTGGCGAGCCCGCCCGAGGGCTCCTGGCGGCGCGCGGTGATCGAGAAGCCGTTCGGCCACGACCTGGCCAGTGCCCAGAACCTGAACGCGATCGTGCACGACGTGTTCGAGCCGGACCAGGTGTTCCGGATCGACCACTACCTCGGCAAGGAGACCGTCCAGAACATCCTGGCACTGCGCTTCGCCAACCAGATGTACGAGCCGATCTGGAACCGGTCGTACGTCGACCACGTGCAGATCACCATGGCCGAGGACATCGGCATCGGCGGCCGGGCCGGCTACTACGACGGCATCGGCGCCGCCCGGGACGTCATCCAGAACCACCTGCTGCAGCTGATGGCGCTGACCGCCATGGAGGAGCCCATCGCGTTCGACGCGGAGGCGCTGCTCACCGAGAAGCTGAAGGTGCTGAAGTCGGTGCGGCTGCCGGAGGACCTCGGCCTGCACACGGTGCGCGCGCAGTACGCGGGCGGCTGGCAGGGCGGCGAGAAGGTCGTCGGCTATCTGGAGGAGGACGGTATCGACCCGAATTCGAAGACCGACACCTACGCCGCGATCAAGCTGGGCGTGGACAACCGCCGCTGGGCGGGCGTCCCCTTCTACCTGCGCGCCGGCAAGCGGCTGGGGCGCCGGGTCACCGAGATCGCGGTGGTCTTCACGCGGGCCCCGCACTCCCCCTTCGACTCCACCGCCACCGAGGAGCTGGGCTCGAACGCGATCGTCATCCGCGTCCAGCCCGACGAGGGCATGACCGTGCGGTTCGGCTCCAAGGTGCCGGGCACCTCGATGGAGATCCGGGACGTGTCGATGGACTTCGCCTACGGCGAGTCCTTCACGGAGTCCAGCCCGGAGGCGTACGAGCGGCTCATCCTGGACGTGCTGCTCGGCGACGCCAACCTGTTCCCCCGTCACCAGGAAGTGGAAGAGTCCTGGAAGATCCTCGATCCGATCGAGGGGTACTGGGCGGCGCACGGCAGCCCCGCGCAGTACGCCTCGGGCAGCTGGGGCCCGAGGGAAGCGGACGAGATGCTCGCACGAGACGGACGGAGCTGGCGCAGGCCATGAAGATCGACCTGACCGACACCACGGCAAGCAAGATCAACAAGGCGCTGGTGCGGGGGCGCCGCGCCATCGGCACCCCGGCCGTGGGCATGGTCCTGACGATGGTCATCGTCACGGACGAGGAGAACGCCTACGACTCGATCAAGGCCGCCGAGGACGCCTCGCGCGAGCACCCCTCGCGGACCCTGGTCGTCATCAAGCGGCACGCCCGCACCCTGCGCGACCGCACCCACTCCCGGCTCGACGCGGAGGTCCGGGTCGGTTCCGAGGCGGGCACCGGCGAGACCGTCGTGCTGCGCACCTACGGCGAGGTGTCCGACCACGCGGACTCCGTGGTGCTGCCGCTGCTGCTGCCGGACGCCCCGGTCGTCGTGTGGTGGCCGGTGGACGCGCCCGAGGCCCCGGCGAAGGACCCGCTGGGCGCGCTGGCCCAGCGGCGGATCACCGACCTGTACGCGGTGGAGCGGCCGATGGAGGTCCTGGACACCCGCGGCCGCAACTACGCCCCCGGCGACACCGACCTCGCCTGGACCCGGCTCACGCTGTGGCGGTCCATGCTGGCCGCCGCACTCGACCAGGCGCGGACCGAGGTGACCTCGGCGGCCGTCGAGGCCGAGCAGGACAACCCCAGCGCCGAACTGCTGTCGCGCTGGCTGGAGGCCCGTCTGGGGGTCCCCGTGGACCGGGTGGTCAGCGCGGGACCGGTCGTCACGGCGGTGCGGCTCGGCACCCGCAACGGCGAGATCGTCATCGACCGGCCGGAAGGGCCGCTCGCCACGCTGACCCTGCCGGGCCAGCCGCCGCGCACCCTCGCCCTGAAAGTCCGCGCCACCTCCGAACTCATCGCCGAGGAGCTGCGCCGCCTCGACGCCGACGAGATGTACGCCATCGCCCTCAGGGGCGAGGCCACCAAGGAGAACGCCTGAGATGTCCGACGCACCGTCAGACAACACTGTCCTCACCCGCAGGCCGGAGTGGACGGCCCTCGCCGACCACCGCGGCGAGGGGCGGCCGCGCCTGCGCGAGCTGTTCGCGACGGACCCCGGCCGCGCCGAACGGTACGTCGTGCGGGTCGGCGATCTGCACATCGACTACAGCAAGCACCTGATCACCGACGAGACGCTGGCCCTGCTGCGCGAACTCGCCGCGGCGACGGACGTCTTCGGGCTGCGGGACGCGATGTTCCGCGGCGAGAAGATCAACGTCACCGAGAACCGGGCGGTGCTGCACACCGCGCTGCGGGCCGCGCCCGACGCGGTGGTCGAGGTCGACGGCGAGAACGTCGTACCGGCCGTGCACGCCGTGCTGGACAAGATGGCCCGCTTCGCCGAGCGGGTGCGCTCCGGCGAGTGGACCGGCCACACCGGCAGGCGGATCCGCAATGTCGTCAACATCGGCATCGGCGGCTCCGACCTCGGCCCGGCGATGGCCTACGAGGCGCTGCGCGCTTTCACCGCACGGGAGTTGACGTTCCGTTTCGTGTCCAACGTGGACGGCGCAGACCTGCACGAGGCCACCCGCGACCTGGACCCGGCGGAGACGCTCTTCATCGTCGCCTCCAAGACGTTCACCACCATCGAGACGATCACCAACGCCACCTCGGCCCGCTCCTGGCTGCTCAAGGCCTTCGACGGGGACGAGAAGGCGGTGGCCCGGCACTTCGTGGCGCTGTCCACGAACGCGGAGAAGGTGGCGGACTTCGGCATCGACACGGCCAACATGTTCGAGTTCTGGGACTGGGTCGGCGGCCGCTACTCGTACGACTCCGCGATCGGCCTGTCCCTGATGATCGCGATCGGCCCGGACCGGTTCCGCGAGATGCTGGACGGCTTCCGGCTGGTCGACGACCACTTCCGCACCGCGCCCGCCGAGGCCAACGTTCCCCTGCTGCTAGGGCTGTTGGGCATCTGGTACGGCAACTTCCACGACGCGCAGACGCACGCCGTGCTGCCGTACTCGCACTACCTGTCCAAGTTCACCGCCTATCTCCNCACAAGGTGTTCGTGCAGGGCGCGGTCTGGAACATCGACTCCTTCGACCAGTGGGGCGTGGAGCTCGGCAAGGTCCTCGCCAAGCGCGTCGAACCCGCCCTGACCGAGGGCAAGGAGGTTCCCGGCCTGGACGCCTCCACGAAGGCCCTGGTCGCCAAGTACCGGGAGCTGCGCGGCCGGGCCTGACCCGCCCCTGGGCCTGACCTGCCCCTGGGCCGGCCTGTCCGGGTCGGCCGGTCCGGGTCGGCCCTGTCCGGTCGGCCCTGTCGGGTCGGCCCAGGACTCAGGACACCGCGCTCAGAGTGTCCGCCAGGCGGCGGCGGGCCGCCCGGGCCGCGGGGAGGGCGGAGAGGGCCGCCGCGCCGAGGACGGCGCCCGTGCCCAGCAGGAGGAGCAGTGCGGGGGAGGGGGACTGGGCGATGCCGGCGCCGATACCGCTCGAACTGCCCTGGGCGTCGATCAGCCGGTGGGCCAGCGGCAGCCCCAGAACCGTGGCGGCGACGGCCGCCGCGAGCGCCGTGCACGTCGTCGCGGTGACGGTGATCGCGGTGATCTGCCGCGGCGACATGCCGATCGCCCGGAGCGCCAGCACGTCCCGCTCGCTCTCCCGCACGCTGCCGCCGATCGCGGTGAGCAGCTCGACGAGCCCGATGAGGGCGAGCACGGCGATCAGGGCGGTCACGACACCGCGCAGCGGGGAGAGCCCGTCGGCCGGGTTGGTGACCGGGTGCACGTCCAGGTGCCCGTGGCCGGCCCGGGCCAGGGCCGACGCCACCCGCCCAGGGTCGGCGCCGGGGCGCAGGCGGAGCTGGTAGAAGGCGGGGGACAGGTTCGCGTCGTTCTCGCGCAGGGTGTCCAGGGAGGTCGTCACGACCCGCCCGGCGTTCTGCGGCTCGATGCTGCGGCCCACGATGTGCAGGATCTGCGGCCGCTGGCCCACGGTGATCCGCACCCAGTCGCCGACCCGCGCGTGCAGCAGGTCGAGCATGCCCTGGCCGGCCACCGCCTCGTCCGGTCCGCGGGCGGCCCGGCCCTCGGCGAGGGTGTACGGGTAGGGGTGGGCCTGGGTGCCGAGGCCGCGCAGGGCGACCGTCCCGGTCTGGCCGGGGAGCAGCGCGGCCAGCTCGACGCCCGGATAGGCGGCACCGACCCCGGGGGCCGCCGCGAGCAGGGCCCGTACGCCCGCGTCGTCCAGGCCGTCGTCCGAGCGGACCGAGAGCGCGGCCGGCAGGCCCACGCGCTCGGGGCTGCTGTGGAACCGGTCCAGGGTGGTCCACGCGCTGAGCGCCACCACCATCAGCAGCAGCGGCAGCGTCAGCCGGGCCACGCCGGCCAGCGAGCGGCCGCGCCCGGCGAACGCCTTGTGGCAGCCCAGGACCAGCGCGGCCGGCAGCCGCAGGCCCAGGGCGCGGCGGGCGACGGCGGTGAGTCGGCCGCCCGCCGGTGCCGACGGGCGCGGCACGGGAACCGGCGGCACCCGGCCTGCCCGCCAGGCCGCGAGTCCCGTCGTCAGACCGATGAACAGCACCGCGCCGACCGGCACGGCGGACAGGGCCACGGTGTGCCCCGGCAGCCCCTGCCACACCCCCACCGCGTCGCCGAGCCGTCCCGGGACGCGGGTGCCCAGGCCCTCGGTGAGCGCGGCCGCGGCCAGCGCGCCGAGCGCCGCGTACGCCAGGTGCTGGAGCAGGAAGATCCGCACCACCTGACCGGGCGTGAAGCCGATCGCCTTCAGCACCGAGATGTCCCGCAGATGGCCGCGGATGCGGGTGCCGATCGCCCCGTGCACGGCGAACCCGGCGGCGGCCAGGGCGCCGAGCCCGAACAGGCCGAGCACCTGTCCGAGGAGCCGGTTCTCGCCCTGGGCCTCGGCCCGCTCCTGCTGCCAGGTGGACACCTCGCCGACGGTGTCAGCGCCCAGCACGGTGACGGCGCGCTGCACCGCGTAGTCGGTGTCGGAGGGGTCCTTCAGGCGCAGTCCGGTCACCTGTCCGGCGGGCGCCCGCACGGCGGCGGGCGGCGCCCAGACCAGGCCCGGCTGCGCTCCCGGGCTGTAGCCGGGCTCCGCGCTGTCGGCGATGCCCTCCACGGTCAGGGTGCGTGCGGTGCCGGGCAGGGTGAGGGTGTCGCCGGGCTCGGCGAGCAGGGCCCGGGCGAGGCGGCTCTCCAGCACCACGCCGTCCGGTTCGGCCGGGTCCAGCCAGTGGCCGGCGGTGACGAGCGGCCGGCCGACGGCGGGCAGGCCCGGGGTGCCGCGCAGCTCCACGGCGGCCCGGGTGCCGCGCGTGGCGACGGTGGCGGCCTCGGTCCGGTAGGGGCCGGCGACCGACTCGACGCCGTCCAGCCGGGCGAGCCTGCGGGCGTCGGTGGAGGCCGCCGTGTGGATCCACACGTGTGCCCCGTGCGCCTCGGTGAAGGTCCGCTGCCAGGGGTTGGTGGCGTAGCCGAAGAGCGCGGCGGCCAGCAGCAGCGAGGCGACGATGCCGGCCGTGGCGAGCGTGATGAACAGCGCCTCGCCGCGGTGTGTGCGCAGGTCGGAGTGGGCCCAGCGGAGGGTGGCTCGCATCCCCTCAGCCTCCGGTCGTCGGACGGTCGCGCACCCGGATCAGTCCCTCAGCTCCAGCACGCCGGAGGCGCCGCCGCGGCGGGACGGTGTGCCGTCCAGGGTGGCGTCGTCGGCTATGCGGCCGTCGAAGAAGCTGATCACGCGGTCGGCCGCGCTGGCCAGCCGGGCGTCGTGGGTGACCAGCACGATGGTCTGGCCCCGCCCGTGGAAGCGGGACAGCAGCCGCATCACCTCGCGGGTGCCCTTGCTGTCCAGGCTGCCGGCGGGCTCGTCGGCCAGCAGCAGGGGCGGATGGTTGACCAGGGCGCGGGCCAGCGCGACCCGCTGCTGCTCGCCGCCGGACAGCTCGCCCGGCATGCTGCGCTCCTTGCCCTCGAGGCCCAGTTCGGCGAGCAGCTCCTCGCGCTCGGCCCGGGCCTTCCGCGGCGGCACGCCCGCGAGCAGCGCGGGCAGCTCGACGTTGTCGGCGACCGACAGGTTCGACACCAGGTTGAAGAACTGGAAGACGATCCCGATGGCCTTGCGGCGCTCCACCGCCCAGCGTGCCTCGCCGAAGGAGTCCGTGCACCGGCCGTCGAGCCAGAGGCTGCCCTCGTCGGGCCGCTGCAGACCGCCGAGCAGGTGCAGCAGGGTGGACTTGCCGGCCCCCGAGGGCCCGGTGACCGCCACGAACTCGCCCCGTGCCACGCTCAGGTCGACCCCGCGCACGGCGTGCGCGGGCGCGCCCTCGCCGTGGTGGGTCTTGACGAGGCCCTCGGCCCGCAGCAGGGCGGCCGGACCGGGCACAGGGGACCGGCCGTCACTCACTCCAGCTCCTCCAGTTCCTCCTGGCACCGCTCCAGCCAGTCCAGGTCGGCCTGCAGGTGCAGCATCGCGCCCTCGATCAGCAGATGGGCGATTCGGTTGTCCCGGTTCTCGGCCGCGGCCAGCTTCGACAGATTGCGCATGGTGTTGAGGTACTGGCGCCGCTGCCGGTTGATGAGGGCGATCTGGTCGGCGAGACCGGTCTGCGGGGCGAGCGCGAGCTTCATGAAGAACTCGTCCCGGACCCGCGGTTCGTCCTCGGTCTCCTCGAACCAGGCGTGCAGCGCTTCCCGCCCGGCGTCGGTGAGGTGGTAGACCTTCTTGTTGGGCCGGCTGGACTGCTCGACGTCCTCGCCCTCGATCAGTCCCGACTTCTCGAGGCGGCCGAGGGTGACGTAGATCTGGCCGACGTTGGGCTGAGGGTACGCGGAGCCCAGCAGTTGCTCAAGGTCGTGCTTCAGCTCGTAGCCGTGGGCCGGGCCGCGCGCGAGCAGTGCCAGGAGGGGCAGGCGCACTCGTGCTGTCCTCCTGTCTACGGCAATGTGCTCCAGGCCCTAGTATCGCCCATACCTAACAGGTATACATGGCCTCTGACCGCGGGCGAGGGTGCCCGGGGCCGGTGTACGCGTTCAGGGAGGAACCTATGCGGTGGATGCGCGCCGCCGGTAGGGGGCTCCTCGTTCTCGCCGTGGTCCTCAGTGGTTACGTGGCCTCCGGCACCCGTGCCGGCGAGGCGGCCGACGGCGGCCGCGGGCCGCTCACCCTCGCCACGGCGGGCGATCTCACCGGCTATCTCGGTCCGCTCCTGCGGAGCTGGAACCGCACGCACCCGGCCGAGAAGGTCACCCTCGTCGAGCTGCCCGACTCCGCCGACGAGACCCACGCGCAGATGACCACCGACCTGCGGGGCGGTGACCGGGGACGGTTCGACGTCCTCAACATCGACGTCAACTGGACCTCGGAGTTCGCGGCGGCCGGCTGGATCCGCCCGCTGCCCCCCGAGCGTTTCCCGCTGCGGAGCTTCCTGCGCCCGGTGGTGGACACGGCCCGGTACGACGGCCGGCTGTACGCCGTGCCGTACGTGACCAACGCCGGGCTGCTGCTGTACCGCAAGGACGTCCTCGCGAAGGAGGGCCTGCCGCCGCCGCGCACCTGGGCCGAGCTGGAGCACGACGCGAAGACCGTCGCGCCCGAGTACGGCCTCGACGGCTACGCGGGCCAGTTCCTGCCCTACGAGGGCCTGACCGTCAACGCGGCCGAGGCCGTGTACTCGGCGGGCGGCACGATCCTCGGTGACGAGGGCACCCGCGTCACCGTCGACTCCGACGCGGCCCGTGAGGGCATCGGCTTCCTCGCTCGCGGGGTGCGCGAGGGCTGGATCCCGAAGGCGGCGCTGACGTACAAGGAGGAGGAGTCCAAGCAGGCCTTCCAGGACGGCCGGCTGCTCTTCCTGCGGAACTGGCCCTACGCCTACGCCGTGGCCTCGGCCCCGGGCTCCAAGGTCGCCGGGAAGATCGGCGCCGTGCAGCTGCCGGGGCCCGACGGCCCGGGCAAGAGCGTCCTGGGCGGCTCCAACCTGGCCGTCAACACCCATGCGCGGCATCCCGATTCGGCCGCCCGGCTGATCGCCTACCTCACCAGCGAGCCCGTCCAGCGCCAGGTGCTCACGCGGGGCGCGCTGCCGCCCGTACGCGCCGCGCTCTACGAGGACCCCGCGCTCGTACGGCGGTTCCCCTATCTGCCGACCCTGCGCGCCGCCGTGGTCACGGCCGAGCCGCGCCCCAAGAGCCCGCGCTACGACCAGGTGAGCCTGGTGGTGCAGGCGGTCGTGCAGGACGCGCTGACCGGGCACGAGACGCCCGCCGCCGCGGTGCGGCGACTGGCCCGGGAACTGGCCGCCATCCCCAACCGCTAGTTACTTGTTAGGTAACGCGGACATCTCACTTGCTTTCAGGATGCCACTCTAAGTCCGGTTTTGGCGCCCCAACTCAACGGTAGCTCTGTTCTTTTCATTGACACCCTCGCGACACGCCTACCTAACATGCATACATGTTGAGTAAGTACCACTGGTGGCGCGACGCGGTGATCTACCAGGTGTATGTCCGCAGCTTCCTGGACAGCACCGGGGACGGCATCGGCGATCTGGCCGGGGTCCGCACGGGACTGCCGTACCTGAAGAAGCTCGGCGTCGACGGGATCTGGCTGAGCCCCTTCTACCCCTCGCCCCAGCACGACCACGGCTACGACGTCGCCGACTACTGCGGCGTCGACCCCCTCTTCGGCGACCTCGCCGAGTTCGACCGGCTGATGGCCGCCGCCCGCCGGCTGGGGATCAAGGTGCTGCTCGACATCGTCCCCAACCACTGCTCCAGCGAGCACCCCTGGTTCACCGAGGCCCTCGCCGCCGGACCCGGCAGCCCGGCCCGCGCCCGCTTCCACTTCGCCGACGGCCGCGGCCCCGGCGGCGACGAGCCGCCCAACAACTGGCACGCCATGTTCGGCGGCCCGGCCTGGACCCGGGTCACGGAGGCGGACGGCCGGCCCGGCCAGTGGTACCTGCACATGTTCACGCCCGAGCAGCCGGACTGGAACTGGCGCGACCCCGAGGTCCCCGCCGAGTTCGACCGCGTGCTGCGCTTCTGGCTGGACCGCGGCGTGGACGGCTTCCGCATCGACGTCGCCGCCGGCCTGTACAAGCACCCCGACCTGCCCGACTCGGACGACCCGGAGGCCGACGCCCGCACCCGCGACTCGGTCAACCCGCTCGCCTGGAACCAGCCCGAGGTGCACGGGGTGTGGCGGCACTGGCGGTCGGTGTGCGAGGAGTACACCGCGCGCGACGGCCGCGAGCGGCTGCTGGTCGGGGAGGTCTCGGTCCCCACCGCCCGCGAGCACGCCCGCTACGTCCGCCCCGACGAGCTGCACCAGGCGTTCTTCTTCGACCTGCTCAGCGCGCCCTGGGAGGCCGACGCCTTCCGCAAGGTCGTCTCCGAGGCCATGCAGGACATCGCCGGCACGGGCTCCACGGTCACCTGGGTCCTCAACAACCACGACCAGGTGCGCACCGTCACCCGCTACGGCGAGCCCGTCCCCGAGGGCGGCGGCCTCGGCGCCGCTCGAGCCCGCGCCGCCGCGCTGCTGATGCTCGCGCTGCCCGGCGCCGCGTACATCTACCAGGGCGAGGAACTTGGCCTGCCCGAGGTCGTCGACCTGCCCGACGAGGTGCTCACCGACCCGATCTTCCGCCGCACCGGCAGCCGCGCCCGCGTCCGGGACGGCTGCCGCGTGCCCCTGCCGTGGTCCGGTCAGGCGTCCCCGTTCGGCTTCACCTCCGGCGTGGAGAGCGCCAGGCCCTGGCTGCCGCAGCCCGACTACTTCGCCGAGTACGCCACCGACCGCGCCCTCGCCGACACCCGCTCCTTCTGGCACCTGTACCGAGATGGCCTCCAACTGCGCTCCGCACTGCCGCAGTTGGGCGAAGGCGCACTGCGCTGGCTGGACTCCCCGCCGGGCGTCCTCGCCTTCGCCCGCGGCGACGACCTCGTCTGCGCCGTCAACTTCGGTACGGCCCCCACCCCCGCGCCGGTCTCCGGCGCCCCCCTGCTGTCCAGCGGTCCGTGCCCGGCCGGGGTGCTCCCCGGCTCCACGGCCGCCTGGTGGATCAGCGACGGCACCGGCCTCTGATCCCTCCCCGCTCCACCCTCGTCAGCTCCCCACCCCTGAAGGGACATCAACGATGATGCGACGACGTACCACCCTGCTCACCGGCTGCACCGCCCTCGCCCTGGCCCTCGGCGCCACCGCCTGCGGCGGCGGCCCGGTCTCCGCGGGCGGCGGCGACAAGGCCCTCGACGGCCAGACCGTCACCGTGGCCGGTGTCTGGTCCGGCAGCGAGCAGAAGAACTTCCAGAAGGTGCTCGACGCGTTCAGCGCGAAGACCGGCGCCAAGACGCAGTTCACGTCCACCGGCGACAACGTCTCCACCGTCGTCGGCAGCAAGATCGAGGGCGGCAACGCGCCCGACGTGGTGATGGTCCCGCAGGTCGGCGTGCTCCAGCAGTTCGCCAAGAAGGGCTGGCTCAAGCCGCTGTCCGCCACCACGCGGAAGTCCGTGGACGCCGGCTACGCACCCGTCTGGCAGAAGTACGGCAGCGTCGACGGCACCCTCTACGGCCTCTACTTCAAGGCGGCCCACAAGTCGACCGTGTGGTACAGCCCCGACGCGCTCGCCCAGGCCGGCGTCAAGCCGCCGAAGACCTACGACGAGATGCTGAAGGCCGGCCACACCGTCTCCGACTCCGGGCTCGCCGCCTTCTCCGTGGCCGGCCAGGACGGCTGGACCCTCACCGACTGGTTCGAGAACATCTACCTCTCGCAGGCCGGACCCGAGAAGTACGACGCCCTCGCCGCGCACAAGCTGAAGTGGACCGACGCCTCCGTCGTCGAGGCGCTCACCACCCTGGGCAAGCTGTTCAAGGACAAGCAGCTGGTCGCCGGCGGCCAGAAGGAGGCCCTCAACACCGACTTCCCCGGCTCGGTGGAGAAGGTGTTCGGGCCCGAGCCCAAGGCCGGCATGGTCTACGAGGGCGACTTCGTCGCCGGCGTCGCCCACGACCAGTTCCAGAAGACCATCGGCAAGGACGCGGACTTCTTCCCGTTCCCCGCCGTCGGCGGCGGCAAGGCCCCGGTGGTCAGCGGTGGCGACGCGGCCGTCGTCCTCAAGGACGGCAAGAACGCCAAGGCCGGCATGAAGCTCCTGGAGTACCTGGCGACCCCCGAGGCGGCGGCCGTCTGGGCCAAGGCGGGCGGCTTCCTGTCCCCGAACAAGAAGCTCGACCTCGCCTCCTACGGCGACGACGTCACCCGCGCCACCGCCAAGTCCCTCGTCGGGGCCGGCGACTCGGTCCGCTTCGACATGTCCGACCAGGCGCCGGCGGCGTTCGGCGGCACCAAGGGCGCGGGCGAGTGGAAGCTCCTCCAGGACTTCCTGCGCGACCCGTCGGACCCGAAGGGCACCGCCGCGAAGCTGGAGTCCGCCGCGGCCAAGGCCTACCAGGACTGACCCGCGATGACCGCCACCACGCTCGTACACAAAGAGGCGAGCCCGCCCGCCGCCGGTGCGACCCGCAGGCGTCGCACCCGGCGGCGGGGCCGGATCGTCGCCCTGCTCTTCGTCTTCCCCGCGCTGCTGCTGCTCGGCGCGCTGGTCGTCTACCCGGTGCTGTTCTCCGTCGGACGCAGCTTCTTCGACGCCTCCGGCACCCGCTTCGTCGGCGGCGGCAACTACACCGAGATGTTCCGCGACCCGGCGACCGTCACGGCCATCCGCAACACCGCCATCTGGGTCGTCGTCGCCCCGGCCCTGCTGACCGGCCTCGGCCTGATCCTGGCCGTCCTGGTGGAGAAGGTCCGCTGGGCCACCGCGTTCAAGCTGCTGCTGTTCATGCCGATGGCGGTCTCCTTCCTCGCCGCCGGCATCATCTTCCGGCTCGCCTACGACGAGGACCCCGACAAGGGCGTCCTCAACGCCGCCGTCGTCTCGGTGCACGACGCCTTCGCGGGCACCTCGTCGTACCCGACGGCGCGGGCGCGAGACGGACAGGACCTCACCCGGGGGCGGGACGGCTCGTACCTGACCGCGACCGCCCTGTCCCCGGGTGACTCGGTGGCCCTCGGCCTTGTCGGGGTGCTGCCCAAGGACCTGCCCAGGGGCGCGTCGCCCGCCGCCGCCGCGGCCGCGCACCGGGCGGCCCCCGGCGAGCTGCGCGGCGTCGTCTACCTGGACTTCACGCCCGGCGGGGGAGGCAGGCCCGGCCGGGTCGACCCGAAGGAGAGCGGGCTGCCCGGCATGAAGGTCGAGGCGACCCGCGACGGAGAGGGGGTCGCGAGCACCACGACCGCCACCGACGGCTCGTTCCGCTTCACCGGGCTCGCCGACGGCTCGTACACGGTGAAGCTGCCGGCCGCCAACTTCGCACCGCCCTACCAGGGCGTCTCCTGGCTCGGCCCCGCGCTCGTCACCCCCGCGATCATCGGGGCGTACCTGTGGATCTGGACCGGCTTCGCGATGGTCCTGATCGGCGCGGGGCTCGCCACCCTCCCGCGCGACGCGCTGGAAGCGGCCCGGATGGACGGCGCGAACGAGTGGCAGATCTTCCGCCGCATCACCGTGCCGCTGCTCGCCCCCGTGCTCACGGTCGTCTTCGTGACCCTCGTGATCAACGTGATGAAGGTCTTCGACCTCGTCTACATCATCGCGCCGGGACCGGTGCAGGAGGACGCCACGGTGCTCGCCACACAGATGTGGCTCGTGTCCTTCGGCGGCGGCAACAACCAGGGGCTCGGCAGCGCCCTGGGCGTGCTGCTGCTGCTCCTGGTGGTCCCCGCGATGGTCTTCAACGTCCGCCGCTTCCGAAGGAGCCAGCGATGAACGCGATCCGGCGCGGCCTGGGCAACGGCCTGGTCCAGGCGTTCCTCGTGGTGATCGGCCTGGTCTGGCTGACCCCCCTCGCGGGACTGTTCGTGTCCTCCCTGCGCTCGGCGCGGGACACCGCGAAGGGCGGCTGGTGGACCGCGCTCGCCAGTCCGGGCCAGCTGTCCTTCGACAACTACTCGGCGCTGCTGAAGAACTCCGGCATGACGCAGGCCTTCTGGAACACCGTGCTGATCTCGGTGCCGGCGACCACCCTGGTCGTCGCCATCGCGGCACTCGCCGGGTACGCCTTCGCCTGGCTGGACTTCCCCGGCCGCGAACCGCTGTTCCTGCTGGTGGTCGCCCTGCTGGTGGTGCCGGTGCAGATCGGCCTGCTGCCGGTGGCCAAACTCTTCGGGCAGCTCGGCCTGTTCGGCACCATCCCCGGCGTGGTCCTCTTCCACGTCGCCTACGGCCTGCCGTTCGGGGTCTTCCTGCTGCGGAACTACTTCGCGGAGATGCCCAAGGAGATGCTGGAGGCGGCCCGGATGGACGGCGGCAGCGAGTGGCGCATCTTCACCCGCCTGATCCTGCCGGTCGGGCGCCCGGCGATCGCGTCGCTCGCCATCTTCCAGTTCCTCTGGGTCTGGAACGACATGCTGGTGGCGCTGCTCTTCGCCGACAGCTCGTCCCAGCCGCTGACCGTGCAACTCCAGTCGCAGATCCGCCAGTTCGGCAGCAACATCGACGTCCTGGCGCCGGGCGCCTTCCTCTCCCTGATCGTCCCGGTCGTGGTCTTCTTCGCCTTCCAACGGCACTTCGTGCAGGGCGTGATGGCGGGATCGGTCAAGTGACCGAACGGAAAGCACACATCATGCGTGCATCCCTTTCACAACAAATACATACCGTCTCGGTGATCACCGGCGTGTCAGGGGGTGCTGACTGATAGGCAGGTGTCACCGGGGGGCCCTGTGAGGGTGGTTACCCCTGTGCGCGCCGCTCGGGAGGTATCCACCACATGGCCCACCAGCCCCAGTCCAAGATGAAGACTGTCCTAGACAGTTGGCGGAACTCCCTGCTGGACATGGGCGGACGCAACCGGCTGCTGAACTTCCGCCATACGAGGACCTCGACCCTGGAGATAGCCTCCCCCCGCGCCGAGGCCCTGCTGGCCGATCTCGCGCGGGGCTGGGAGTTCGCGCCCGTCCCGGAGAAGAGCGCGGGCGTCGGCCTGGAGAAGGCCGACGACCCGGGGGAGGCGACCGGCCGGCAGAGCCGTCCCGGACTCGTCACCCAGAAGCAAACCCAAGCTTCGCTGGACGCCGCTCTGTACCAACTGCGCCAGAAGTCCGGCCAGATGTACAACGACTACGGCCTGTGGGTGCTCTGGCTCGGCGTCGGCATGCTCGACTGGCGGGAGGCCGACGCCCACGAGAGCAGTGCCGCGCCGCTGCTCCTGGTCCCGGTCGAACTGGTACGGGACGGCAACCGCCGCTACCGGCTGCGGCCGGCCGAGGACCAGGAGACCGTGCACAACCCGGCCCTCGCGGTGAAACTCGAGCGGATCGGGGTCGACTGGTCGCGCGTCACCGGCACCGACACCGCCGACCCGGCGGGGGTGCTGGCCGCGGCCCGCGCGGTCGCGGCCGGCCTCAAGGGCTGGTCGGTCCAGGAACGCGTGGTGCTCGGCCTGTTCGCCTCGCACCGCGAGGCCATGTACCAGGACCTCCAGAACAACGAGGAGCAGATCCTCGCGCACCCGCTGGTGCGTGCCGTCGCCCTCGGGCCCGACGCGGGCCTGCCCGACGACCTGATCGCCTTCGACCCCCCGGACCTGGACCGCATCGACGACGTCCAGCTGCCCGAGCGGACCCCGCTGGTCCTCGACGCGGACGCCTCGCAGCGCCAGTGCGTCGCCGCCGCGCTCGACAACCGCTCCTTCGTGATGAGCGGCCCGCCCGGCACCGGCAAGAGCCAGACCATCACCAACATGATCGCCGCGCTCATGCACGCCGGCCGCAGCGTGCTGTTCGTCAGTGAGAAGGCCGCCGCGCTCGACGTCGTCCGCAACCGGCTGCGCGGGGTCGGGCTCGGCGACTTCGTCATGGCTCTGCACAGCGGTGACACGAGCAAGAAAGCCGTGGCCACCGAACTCGCCCGGATGCTGACCACCGAGGTCCGCGCCACCGGCGCCGCCGAGTACGAACTGGAGCGCGCTCGCAGACTGCGCGAGGAGCTGTCCGCGTACGCGGCGGCCATGAACGAGACCCGCGACCCCCTGGGGCACAGCCTGCACGACGTCCTCGGCCGCCTGGCGCTGCTGGAGCAGTCGGGCACCCCGAGGCTGGCGCCGGCCGCCGAGAACGCCCAGGTCGTCCGCACCCTGACCGCCGGTGCCCTACAGGAACTCGCCGCCGCGGCCCAGGCGGTCGCCCGTGCCTGGCGTCCCGCGGCCGAGGGCGACGCCTTCCCCTGGCGGGGCCTGGTCGGCACCTCCGCGCACCAGGTGGTTCCCGAGGCCGCCGACGCGCTCGGCGCCCTGCTCACGGTGTCCGGGCGCCGCCCCTTCGCCGTCACCCAGGACGAACCCCGTTCGGTGCGCGAGATCCAGCAGCTCGTCCGCTCCCTGCGGGCCGGGCTCCCCGACATGGCGACGGCCCCGGCGGACGGCACCCTGCCCGAGGACGTCACCGGCCAGGTCGCCCAGCTCGCCGACCTGTTCGGCATGCCGAAGGCGGACCACCCCGAGGCCGCGTTCGCGCTGTGTGCCCTGGCCGACCTGACGGCCGCCGGCCACCGCCCGCCGCGCGGATGGTTCGACGGCGACGTCCTGCGCCGGGCCCACACGGCGGCGCACGAGCTGCGCACGGCTCTGGACGCCGAGGTCGCCGCCCGCGCGGCCGCCGCCGACGTCTTCGGCGAGCAGGTCCTCAGCGCCGGCGACCTCCCCGCGATCGTGGGGCGCTTCGCCGAGCAGCACCGCGGGCTGATGGCCCGCTTCTCCGCGCAGTACAAGGCCGACCGGGCGGCCGTGGCCGCGCTCACCCGCGCCGGCGCCTGGGACAAGGCGCTGGCGGGCCGACTGGAGCAGGCGCTGGCCTGGCAGCGGGCCGCCGCCGAGGTGACCCGCCTGGCCGACGCGCACTCCGCGCTGCTCGGCCGCTACACGCCCAGCACCCCGGAGGCGTACGCGGACCTGGAAGAAGCGCTGGCGACGGCCGACCGCATCGAGGCGGCGAGCCGGGAGGCCGCGCGCCGCGACCTGCTCGCCGACCGCCTCGCCGACGACGCCGACACCGATCCGCTCCCCGGCCTGCTGGCCGAGAGCTTCCGGGGAGCCCTGGCCGCCTGGTGCTCCGCCGCCGATGCCCGGGCCGAGCGCTGGACCCGTTCCGTGGCCGAACTGCTCGACCTGTTCGACGGCCCCCGCCGCACCCAGCTGTCCGCGTCGCTGCTGGGCCCCCTCGACCAGGCCGAACAGGTCGTCGGCGCGCTGCGCGACGACCCCGAGGGGCCCGAGGTGTGGCACGCCCACCGGGACGGTGTCGCGGTGCTCGCCCGGTACGGAGCGGACGGCCTCGTCGCCGGCGCGGCCGAACGCGGACTCGACCCCGAGCGGCTGCCCGACGTGGTCGTACAGGCGCTGCTGCGCGCGTGGGCGGACGGTGTCCTCGCCACCGACCCCCGGCTGCGCAGCACCCGTGCCGACGACCTCGACGCGCGCGTGGCCGACTTCCGGGACGCCGACCGGCGGCTGGTCGCCGCCGCCGCCGGGGCGGTGACCGAGGCGTGCAACAAGCGCCGGCCGCGCAGGTTCGCCGGCGGGGCAGCCGCGGTCATCATCCGGGAGGCGGAGAAGAAGACCCGGCACATGCCGGTGCGCGAGCTGCTCGGCCGGACCCGTGAGGTCGTCCAGGCCGTCAAGCCCTGCTTCATGATGAGCCCGCTGACGGTCAGCCAGTTCCTGCCGCCCGACTTCCACTTCGACGTGGTCGTCTTCGACGAGGCCTCCCAGGTCCGTCCCAGCGACGCGGTCAACTGCGTGTACCGCGGCAGCACGCTGATCGTCGCCGGTGACGACAAGCAGCTGCCCCCGACCTCGTTCTTCGACTCCTCCGTCGAGGACGACTCGGACGAGTACGGGGACGACGTACCGGACTCCTTCGAGTCGCTGCTGCACGCCTGCAAGGCCGGCGCGATGCGGGAACTGCCGCTGCGCTGGCACTACCGCAGCCGCCACGAGGACCTGATCACCTTCAGCAACCGCGAGTTCTACGACAACTCGATGATCACCTTCCCCGGCGCCCTCGACGAGGGCAACGACGTCGGCGTCGCCTTCCTCAAGGCCGACGGCGTCTACGACCGGGGCGGGCGCCGGGACAACCAGGCGGAGGCGGAGTTCGTCGCCGGGCGCGTGCTGCACCACTTCGACACCCGCCCCGGCCGGACCCTCGGCGTCGTCGCCCTCTCCCAGGCGCAGGCCTCGGCCATCGACCAGGCCGTGCAGCAGGCCCGGCTGAGCCGCCCCGACCTCGACCACTGCTTCACCGACGACCGCCTCGACGGCTTCTTCGTCAAGAACCTGGAGTCGGTGCAGGGCGACGAACGCGACGTGATGATCATGTCCGTCGGCTACGGACCCGACGAGCACGGCAAGGTCGGCCTCAACTTCGGTCCGATCAACAAGGCCGGCGGCTGGCGCCGCCTCAACGTGGCCGTCACCCGGGCCCGTTACCGGATGGAGGTGGTCGCCTCCTTCCGCGGCACCAGCCTGCAGGACAGCCCCAACGAGAGCGTGCAGTACCTGAAGCGCTACCTCGAGTACGCGGAGAACGGCCCCGCGGTCCTCGCCCGGGACGTCGTCCAGTCGGACGCCGAACCGGACAGCCCGTTCGAGGAGTCCGTGCTCGCGGTCCTGCGCGGCTGGGGCTACCGGGTCCAGCCGCAGGTCGGCGTCGCCGGTTACCGCATCGACCTCGGCGTGCGCCACCCGGAGCTGCCGGGCGCCTACGCCCTCGGCATCGAGTGCGACGGTGCCATGTACCACTCCTCCAAGGCCGCCCGGGACCGGGACCGGCTGCGCGAGCAGGTCCTGAACGGACTCGGCTGGCGGCTGCACCGCATCTGGGGCACCGACTGGTACCGGGGCCGTGCGGCCGCCGAACTGCGCCTGCGGGAAGCCGTCGAACAGGCCGTCGTCCAGGGCCCGCTCGGTACGCCTGCGGCGGCGCCGGCCGCGCCCGCGGGGGACCTGCGGGAAGCCGATTCCGCCCCGGCCGCCCCGGTGAGCGGCGTCGGACAGCAGGACACGGCGGTGGAGTTCGAGCGCGTCCCCGTCGAGGCCGCGACGGAACGCGAGTGGAGCGCCCCGTACCGGGCCGGCGAGGTCACGGTCGTGCCGCACTTCGAACTGCACACCCCGGAGGCCCGGCCCGCGCTGCGCGAGGTGCTCGCGCGGGTCATCGAGGCCGAGGGCCCCATCCACGAGGACCTGCTGGTCCAGCGGGCCCGCGAGGCGTGGGGCGTCCAGCGCGCGGGCGCCCGCATCCGGGACAACGTCCGGGAGGTGGCCCGCGCGCTGGTCCGCTCCGGGCAGGCGGCTCAGGACGACGCCTTCTACGACGTGACGGGCAGACAGCGGCCGAAGGCCCGGCACCCGGAGGACGGCACCACGCCCCGCAAGGTCGTCCACGTCGCACCGGCCGAGCGGCACCTGGCGCTGTACGAGCTGGCCGCCGAGTGCCCCGGCATGTCCGAGGACGAACTCATCAAACTGGCGGGTGAGTTCTTCGGCTGGCGCCGTACCGGCAAGGACATCCGGGACCGGCTCGCCGCCGACGTGGCGGAACTGCGTCTGCGCGGTCGGCTGGACGGCGGACCCGAGCGGGTCAACGCCGTGCGCGGGTAGCGCGGCGGAGGCAACACGCGGGGGGGGGGGGGGGGGGGCCCGGCCCCCCCCCCCCCCCCCCCCCCGCCCAAAACC
>NZ_JAJSZC010000098.1:0-10978 GCF_036815105.1 Streptomyces sp. IBSBF 3136 | reverse complement strand
TCGAGGTGCCCGGTGACGGCGGCGGCCGCCCGGGGGGGGGGGGGGGGGGGCGGCGCCCCCCACCCCCTCCCCGTCCGCGTCGATCAGGCGTACGTCCAGCGCCAGGCGTTGGAACTGTAGGCGCATCTGATCCGGCTACCGCTCGCGGTGGTGGTCGTCGCCCCGTGGTCGCTGTTCCGGCAGAACTGGCCCGCCGAGTAGCAGTTGCCCGCGTTGGAGACGATGGAGCAGGTGCCGGCGCCGGTGCCCGTGGTGTGACTGCGCACGGTGCCGGAGGCGGCCCGGGTGACGGTGACGGTGACGGTCGGTCCGGGCTTCCTGACGGTCTTCGTCTTCGTCTTCGTGACCGTCGGCCCGGGCTCGGGCGAGGCGGTCACCGTGGCCGTCGCCGTGACGGTCACGGTGGGGCGGGGCGCCGGCGACGCCTTGGCGGTGTCGTCGTGGGCGGACCCGCAGCCGGCGGCGCCGGCGGCCAGCAGGGCCACACCTGCCGCCCACAGCCGTATGCGCCGGTTCGGGTTCTTGTACGGATGCATGGTCACTCTCCTCGGACGACGCTCTGTCAGCCGTGGAAGGTGATGTAGCCGTTGCCGTCGCCGTCGTCGCGGGACTTGGTGTAGGCGTGGGTGTCCGCGTGGGCGCCGGAGGGCTTGTACAGGTAGATGGTGTCCTTGTCGTTGTTCCAGATGAAGTTGCAGTTCTGGCGGTAGACGACGTTCCTGGCGTCCGAGTCGGTGCCGTGGCCGCCGCGCAGCTTCACGTAGTCGCCGGGCTCGAGGTAGTGGTTCGCCGGGAAGGTGAACCGGTTGCCGGTGGCGTCCTTGACGACGTAGCCCTTGAGGTTCACCTTCGCGGTTCGCGAGTAGTTCTTGATCGTCAGGTACTCGCTCCTGCTGTTGCCCGTGGCGCAGCTGTTCGAGTCACGCCCCGGGGCGTCGTACTGGACGCCCTTGATCTTCAGGGCCGAGGAGTACTCGGCGGCCTGGGCCGGAGCGGCGATGACGACGGCGAGCGTTCCGGCGGCGGCGGTGGCGGCCAGGGCGAAGCGTATGCGCATGAGGTCCCCCCTCAGAGATGCGATCGATGCGCCCCGCAGCTTACAGAAAAGTTCAGTGTTGTATGAATCTTTCGTGGAGATCGTGCAGGAGGAGTGGTGAACGGGGGGCGACCGCGGGCTCGTCGACGAGCCGGCACATACGACGAGGGCGGCAGGGGAGTCGTCCCCTGCCGCCCTCGTTCCTCGGAAACTCAGCCGTTCACGGTGAGGCCGGCGGATACAGCGACCGCGGCAACTGCGAGGCCGCCGCGGCGTCCAGCAGCCACAGCGTGCGCTGACGGCCGTACGCCCCGGCCGCCGGGGCCTGGATCTCGCCCGCGCCCGACAGGGCGATGGCGGCGGCCTCCGCCTTGTCCTCACCGGCCGCGAGCAGCCAGACCTCACGGGCCGACCGGATCGCCGGCAGGGTCAGGGTGACCCGGGTCGGCGGGGGCTTCGGTGCCCCGTGGACGCCGACCACCGTCCGCTCGGTCTCCCGGACCGCCGGCAACTCCGGGAACAGCGAGGCCACATGGGTGTCCGGGCCGACGCCCAGCATCAGGACGTCGAAGGAGGGCACCGCGCCGTGGTTCTCGGGGCCGGCCGCCTTCGCCAGTTCCTGTGCGTAGGCCTCGGCCGCCGCCTCCACGTCCGCGCCGTGCGGGCCGTCGGAGGCGGGCATGGCGTGCACGCGCTCCGGGTCCAGCGGAACGGAGTCCAGCAGGACCTCGCGGGCCTGCGTGACATTGCGCTCCGGATCGCCCTCGGGCAGGAACCGCTCGTCGCCCCACCACAGGTCGAGGCGGCCCCAGTCGATGGCGTCCCGGGCCGGTGCCGCCGCCAGCGCGGCCAGCAGGCCGTTGCCGTTGCGGCCGCCGGTGAGGACCACGGACGCGCTGCCCCGGGAGGCCTGCGCGTCCACGATCTTCGTGATCAGGCGGGCCGCGGCGGCCTGCGCCATCAGTTCCTTGTCGCGGTGCACGACCAGCTGAGGGGTGCTCACTTCGCCGCCGCCTTCTTCGCCGGGGCCCTCTTGGCGGCCGCCTTCTTGGCCGGCGCCTTGGCCGCCTGCTGCTCCGGCTCCGGCTCCGCGACCGGCTCACCGGACGCGGGCTCCGGGACGGTGGCCAGCCGCTCCACGCCGAAGCGCAGCGCCGACGCGTAGGTGTCGTCCGGGTCGAGCCGGCGCAGCTCCTCCGCGATCAGCTCGGCGGTGTCCCGGCGCTTGAGCGCCACCGCGCGGGCCGGCTGCCCGTCGATGGCCAGGGTGGCCAGCGAGCCGTCGGCGCGGTCCAGGACGATCGGGCCGCCGCTGGTGGTCATGCGGACGGCGGTCAGGCCCGGGCCCGAGGACAGCGAGCGCCGGACGGGCACGTCCAGCCGGTCCGCGAGCCACATCGCCAGCAGCTCACAGCTCGGGTTGAACTCCTCGCCCTCGACCTCCACGGACCGCACCTCGCAGACCACCTGGTCCAGGGCCGCCGCCAGCATCGAACGCCACGGCGTGATCCGGGTCCAGGACAGGTCGGTGTCGCCGGGCCGGTAGGACTGGGCGCGGGCGGACAGCTCCCGCACCGGCTGCTCGGCGGTGTAGGTGTCGGTGACCCGGCGCTGGGCCAGCGCGCCCAGCGGGTCCGCGGCCGGGTCCAGCGGGGCGTTCACCGGCCACCACACGACCACCGGGGCGTCCGGCAGCAGCAGCGGCAGCACCACGGAGTCGGCGTGGTCGGACACCTCGCCGTACAGCCGCAGCACGACCGTCTCACCGGTGCCCGCGTCGGCGCCCACCCGCACCTCGGCGTCCAGCCGCGAGGACGTGCGGTCGCGCGGGGAGCGGGAGACGCGCTTGATGACCACCAGGGTGCGCGAAGGGTGCTCGCGCGAGGCGTCGTTGGCGGCCTTCAGGGCGTCGTAGGCGTTCTCCTCGTCGGTGACGATGACGAGGGTGAGGACCATGCCGACGGCGGGGGTGCCGATGGCGCGGCGGCCCTTGACGAGCGCCTTGTTGATCTCGCCGGCGGTGGTGCCGGTCAGGTCTATCTTCATGGCCGGCGCCAGCTCCGTCCGTCTCGTGCGAGCATCTCGTCCGCCTCCACGGGGCCCCAGGTGCCCGACCGGTACTGCGCGGGTTTGCCGTGCTTGTCCCAGTACCGCTCGATCGGGTCGAGGATCTGCCAGGACAGCTCGACCTCCTCCGTGCGCGGGAAGAGGTTGGCGTCCCCGAGCAGCACGTCCAGGATCAGCCGCTCGTAGGCCTCCGGGCTGGACTCCGTGAAGGACTCGCCGTAGGCGAAGTCCATGGAGACGTCCCGGATCTCCATCGAGGTGCCCGGCACCTTGGAACCGAAACGGACCGTGATGCCCTCGTCGGGCTGGACGCGGATGACGACCGCGTTCGAGCCCAGCTCCTCCGTCGCCGTGTGGTCGAAGGGGGAGTGCGGGGCCCGCTGGAACACCACCGCGATCTCGGTGACCCGGCGGCCCAGCCGCTTGCCGGTGCGCAGGTAGAAGGGGACGCCCGCCCAGCGGCGGTTGTCGATCTCCAGCTTCACGGCCGCGTAGGTGTCGGTCTTCGACTTCGCGTCGATGCCGTCCTCTTCGAGGTAGCCGATGACCTTCTCGCCGCCCTGCCAGCCGGCCGCGTACTGGCCGCGCACCGTGCTGCGGCCCAGGTCCTTCGGCAGTCGTACGGCGCCGAGCACCTTGGTCTTCTCGGCGGCCAGCGCGTCCGCGCCGAAGGAGGAGGGCTCCTCCATCGCGGTCAGCGCGAGCAGCTGCAACAGGTGGTTCTGGATGACGTCACGGGCGGCGCCGATGCCGTCGTAGTAGCCGGCGCGGCCGCCGATGCCGATGTCCTCGGCCATGGTGATCTGCACGTGGTCCACGAAGGACCGGTTCCAGATCGGCTCGAACATGGTGTTGGCGAAGCGCAGCGCCAGGATGTTCTGGACGGTCTCCTTGCCGAGGTAGTGGTCGATCCGGAACACCTGCTCCGGCTCGAACACCTCGTGCACGACCTTGTTCAGCTGCTCGGCCGACTCCAGGTCGTGGCCGAACGGCTTCTCGATGACCGCCCGCCGCCAGGAGCCGTCGGTCTGGTCGGCGAGGCCGTGCTTCTTGAGCTGCTGGATGACCACCGGGAAGGAGCGCGGCGGCACCGACAGGTAGAAGGCGAAGTTGCCGCCCGTGCCCTGCGCCTTGTCCAGCTCCTCGATGGTGGCCCGCAGCCGCTCGAACGCCTCGTCGTCGTCGAAGGTGCCCTGGACGAAGCGCATCCCCTGGATGAGCTGCTGCCAGACCTCCTCACGGAACGGGGTGCGCGAGTGCTCCTTGACCGCTTCGTGGACGACCTCGGCGAAGTCCTCGTGCTCCCAGTCGCGGCGGGCGAAACCCACCAGGGAGAAGCCCGGCGGCAGCAGACCCCGGTTGGCGAGGTCGTACACCGCGGGCATCAGCTTCTTGCGGGACAGGTCGCCAGTGACACCGAAGATGACCAGACCCGACGGCCCCGCGATGCGCGGGAGCCGTCGGTCGGCCGGGTCACGAAGCGGGTTCGCTCCGGAACCGGAAACGGGTGACAAGTCAGCCCTCCGAAGGGGCGAGGCGCTCGAGCTCCGCCTGGGTGGACTTCAGCAGGTCGTTCCAGGACGCCTCGAACTTCTCGACGCCCTCCTCCTCCAGCACCTGCACGACGTCGTCGTACGAGATGCCGAGCCTCTCCAGCGCGTCCAGGTCGGCACGTGCCTGCTCGTAGGTGCCGGACACGGTGTCGCCGGTGATCTCGCCGTGGTCCTCGGTGGCCTCCAGGGTGGCCTCCGGCATGGTGTTGACGGTGTTCGGGGCGACCAGCTCGGTCACGTACATCGTGTCCGGGTAGGCCGGGTCCTTCACACCGGTCGACGCCCACAGCGGACGCTGCTTGTTGGCGCCCGCCTTCTCCAGCGCGTTCCAGCGGTCGGAGGAGAAGACCTCCTCGTACGCCTGGTAGGCGAGCCGGGCGTTGGCGATGGCGGCCTTGCCGCGCAGCGCCTTGGCCTCGTCGGTGCCGAGGGCGTCAAGGCGCTTGTCGATCTCGGTGTCCACGCGGGACACGAAGAAGGACGCCACGGAGTGGATCTTCGACAGGTCCAGACCGCGCTCCTTGGCCCGCTCCAGACCGGAGAGGTAGGCGTCCATGACGGCGCGGTACCGCTCGAGGGAGAAGATCAGGGTGACGTTGACGCTGATGCCGAGACCGATGACCGAGCTGATCGCCGGGATGCCCGCCATGGTGGCCGGGATCTTGATCAGGGTGTTGGGGCGGTCGACGAGCCAGGCCAGCTGCTTGGCCTCGGCGACGGTCGCCTTCTCGTTGTGCGCGAGGCGCGGGTCGACCTCGATGGAGACCCGGCCGTCCTGGCCGTCGGTGGCGTCGAAGACCGGGCGCAGGATGTCGGCGGCGTCCCGGACGTCCGCCGTCGTGATCATGCGGACGGCCTCTTCGACGGTGACCTTGCGCGCGGCGAGGTCGGAGAGCTGCTGGTCGTAACCGTCGCCCTGCGAGATCGCCTTCTGGAAGATCGTCGGGTTGGTGGTGACGCCCACGACGTGCTGCTGGTCGATCAGTTCCGCGAGGTTGCCGGACGTGATCCGCTTGCGCGACAGGTCGTCCAGCCAGATCGCGACGCCCTCCTCGGAGAGGCGCTTGAGTGCGTCTGTCATGGAATTACATCTCCTACGTGTCGTATATGAGCGTCAGCGCTGGGCGGCGGCGATGGATTCCCGCGCCTTGGCGGCCACGTTCTCGGCCGTGAAACCGAATTCACGGAAGAGGACCTTGGCGTCGGCGGAGGCACCGAAGTGCTCCAGGGAAACGATGCGGCCGGCGTCCCCGACATACTTGTGCCAGGTCAGGCCGATGCCCGCCTCGACCGAGACACGGGCCTTGACGGACGGCGGCAGCACGGAGTCCCGGTACCCCTGGTCCTGCTCCTCGAACCACTCGACCGACGGCATCGACACCACCCGCGTCGGCACCCCGTCGGCCTGGAGCTGCTCGCGCGCCTCGACGGCCACGTGGACCTCGGAGCCGGTGGCGATCAGGATCACCTGGGGCTCGCCGCCCTCGGCCTCGAACAGCACGTAACCACCGCGCGCCGCGTCCTCGTTGGGCTCGTAGATCGGCACGCCCTGACGGGTCAGCGCGAGGCCGTGCGGGGCACCCTTGCCGAACTCCTTGGTGTAGCGCTTGAGGATCTCGCGCCAGGCGATCGCGGTCTCGTTGGCGTCCGCCGGGCGGACGATGTTCAGGCCCGGGATGGCGCGCAGCGAGGCCAGGTGCTCGACGGGCTGGTGGGTGGGGCCGTCCTCGCCGAGGCCGATGGAGTCGTGCGTCCACACGTACGTCACCGGCAGGTGCATCAGGGCCGACAGGCGGACCGCGTTGCGCATGTAGTCGGAGAACACCAGGAAGGTGCCGCCGTACACGCGGGTGTTGCCGTGCAGCGTGATGCCGTTCAGCTCCGCGCCCATGGAGTGCTCGCGGATGCCGAAGTGGATCGTGCGGCCGTACGGGGAGGCCTCGGGCAGCGGGTTGCCCTCCGGCAGGAAGGAGCTGTCCTTGTCGATGGTGGTGTTGTTGGAGCCGGCGAGGTCGGCGGAGCCGCCCCACAGTTCGGGGATCACCGCGCCCAGCGACTGGAGCACCTTGCCGGAGGCCGCGCGGGTGGCGAGGGCCTTGCCCGGCTCGAAGACCGGGAGCTTCTCCTCCCAGCCGGTGGGCAGCTCACCCTTGCTGATGCGGTCGAACTCGGCCGCGCGCTCGGCGTTGCCGTCGCGCCACTCCTGGAAGGACTTCTCCCACTCCGCCTTGTGCTGGCGGCCCCGGTCCAGGGCCTGGCGGGTGTGGCTGAGCACCTCGTCGGAGACCTCGAAGGTCTTCTCCGGGTCGAAGCCGAGGACGCGCTTGGTGGCCGCGACCTCGTCGTCGCCGAGCGCGGAGCCGTGCGCGGCCTCGGTGTTCTGCGCGTTCGGGGCCGGCCAGGCGATGATCGAGCGCATCGCGATGAACGACGGCCGGTCGGTGACCTGCTTCGCGGCCTCGATGGCGTTGTAGAGGGCGTGCGGGTCGAGGTCGCCGTCCGGCTTCGGGGCGATCCGCTGCACGTGCCAGCCGTAGGCCTCGTACCGCTTGGTCGTGTCCTCGGAGACGGCCGTCTCGGTGTCGCCCTCGATCGAGATGTGGTTGTCGTCCCACAGCAGGATCAGGTTGCCCAGCTTCTGGTGGCCGGCCAGCGAGGACGCCTCGGCCGAAATGCCCTCCTGCAGGCAGCCGTCGCCGGCGATGCAGTAGATGTAGTGGTCGAAGGGGGACTCGCCCTGCGGGGCCTCGGGGTCGAACAGACCGCGCTCGTAGCGGGCGGCCATGGCCATGCCCACCGCGTTCGCCACACCCTGGCCCAGCGGGCCGGTGGTGGTCTCGACACCCTTGGTGTGCCCGTACTCCGGGTGGCCCGGCGTCTTCGAGCCCCAGGTGCGGAAGGCCTTCAGGTCGTCCAGCTCCAGGCCGTAGCCGGCCAGGAAGAGCTGCGTGTAGAGGGTCAGGGACGAGTGGCCGGCGGACAGCACGAAGCGGTCACGCGCGACCCACTCCGGGTCGGCCGGGTCGTGCCGCATCACCTTCTGGAAGAGGGTGTATGCGGCCGGGGCCAGGCTCATCGCCGTTCCGGGATGGCCGTTGCCGACCTTCTGTACGGCGTCGGCGGCAAGAACACGGGCGGTGTCCACGGCCCGCTGGTCCAGGTCGGTCCACTCAAGGTCTGTGGTGGTCGGCTTGGTGCTCACCCTGGGTCAGGGCTCCTCTCCACATGTCGGTCGCCGGTCTTTCGGGACATGCCCTCACCCGGCCGCCGGTGCACTGCCTGCCCACCGGCCGTTGTCGAGCCTACCCCCGTAAGGACGTGCGTTTTTTCGAGTCATTCCAGACTGCCGGGACTCTCGGAGATCCGCCTCCCGACTGGCCGAAGAGGTATTCGGCACATGAATACGGAGCCGCTCATCTGACCGCTCAATCGAGTCACCCGAGATCTCGGACGAGCCGTCCGTCAACACGAGCCCACCCCCGCGAAGGGCGAGGTATGGGCAACGTCTAAAGTGGCGTGGTACGCGCGAGCCTTTCACCGGGACCTCACACGGGGGGGCTTGCTGGGATGTCTCTGTCAGGGGTGTGCGTGACGGCCGTCGAATCCCGTCCTGGGGGCACCTCCCAGGCCGTTAAGGTGCTGGGGGAGGGTGAGCTCGCCGGTGCGGGCCAGAGCCCGGTTCACCGGCCGTTCGGGGCCCGCGTCAAGGCGTTCGTGGCGCTGACCAAGCCGCGGATCATCGAGCTGCTGCTCATCACCACCGTGCCGGTGATGTTCCTGGCACAGCAGGGTGTGCCCGACCTGGGGCTGGTGCTGCTGACCTGCGTCGGCGGTTACCTCTCGGCGGGCGGCGCCAACGCGCTCAACATGTACATCGACCGGGACATCGACGCCCTGATGGACCGCACCTCGCAGCGCCCGCTGGTGACCGGCATGGTGAGCCCGCGCGAGTGCCTGGCCTTCGGCATCACGCTGGCGGTCGTCTCGACGCTGCTGTTCGGACTGACCGTCAACTGGCTGAGCGCGTGGCTGTCGCTCGGCGCGCTCCTCTTCTACGTCGTCGTCTACACGATGATCCTCAAGCGGCGTACCTCGCAGAACATCGTCTGGGGCGGTATCGCCGGCTGCCTGCCCGTGCTGATCGGCTGGTCCGCGGTCACCGACTCCATGTCGTGGGCGCCGGTCGTCCTCTTCCTCGTCATGTTCTTCTGGACGCCGCCGCACTACTGGCCGCTGTCCATGAAGGTGAAGGACGACTACGCGCGCGTGGGCGTGCCCATGCTCCCCGTCGTCGCCTCCAACAAGGTGGTCGCCCGGCAGATCGTCATCTACAGCTGGGTGATGGTCGCCGTCTCCCTGCTGCTGACCCCGCTCGGCTACACGGGCTGGTTCTACACCCTGGTCGCGCTCGCGGCCGGCGGGTTCTGGCTGTGGGAGGCCCATGGTCTGCAGAACCGCGCGAAGGCCGAGGTGACCGGCGCGAAGCTGAAGGAGATGCGGCTCTTCCACTGGTCGATCACCTACGTGTCGATCCTGTTCGTCGCGGTCGCGGTGGACCCGTTCCTGCGCTGAGCGTCCGGACTCCCGACGGGAGGGGCGCGTGGTCAAGGCCACGCACCCCTCCCGTCGCCGTTCGATCTACCCGTCGGTAGCATCCTGGCCATGGCAGACGACACGCAGCAGGTTGACCCCAAGGCCGAGCGCACGGCGGCGAAGCTCGCCCGGCAGATCACCGCCTTCGCCAAGGCGCACGGCGGTGCCGAGGGCCAGGTGGCCCACATCGGCGAGCGCGGCGCCCGGATCGTGCTCGTCGGCGAGGACGGCGGCTGGGGCGACCTGGTCGCCCCGGACACCGCGACCGCCGAGCAGGCGGTGGCGAAGGCCGGCATCACCGTGCACGAGTCCTTCGACGGCGAGTTCGCCGCGAAGGTGGCGACGGGGCCGTACGAGTGGAAGCGGATGGCCGGCATCCAGGTCGGCGGCTAGCCACGCGCGGCCGGCGGCCGACCAGCGGCAACCCCTCGGCTGGGCAGCCGTCGGGCCGCGGCTGAGCGGCGGGGCGCGGTCCGCGGGGGCGCGCGCTCGCGGTTCCGCCCGCGGCCGAACCGCGCCCGGACCGCGACCTGACACCCCGGTCACCCGTTAGGACGTGTAGGCCAGCGCAGCGCCCACGCGTCCTCACGGGGAGCCGGAATGATCGAAACGCCGTCCCTCGTGGACCAGTACTGTCACGGCGTACTGCGCACGGAGCTGGGTCTCGGCACCTTCGAGGCCCAGCTCGTGCGGACCGAGGGGCCGCCGGCACCGGGCACCACCCTCTTCGACACCCAGACCGGCTTCGCCGTACGCCGCTGGTGCCCGCCCCTGCTCGGCCTCGAACCGCACTGCCCGCCCGCCCGCTACCTCGCCCGGCGCCGCGAACTCGGTGTCCTGGAGGCGGCCCGCAGGCTGCTGCGCGGCAGTGGCATCACCACCTACCTGGTCGACACCGGGCTGCCCGGGGACCTCACCGGTCCCGACGAGATGGCGTCCACGGCGGACGCCGAGGCCCGCGAGATCGTCCGCCTCGAACTGCTCGCCGAGCAGGTCGCCGACACCTCGGGCACGGTCGAGTCCTTCCTCGCCAACCTCGCCGAGTCCGTGCACGGCGCTGCCGCCGGGACGGTCGCCTTCACCTCCGTCGCCTGCCTCAGACACGGTCTGGCCCTCGCCCCCGAGCCCCCGGGGCCGGGCGAGGTGCGCGGCGCGGCGGGCCGCTGGCTGGCCGGGCGGCGGGTGGGCGGCGAGCTGACCGACCCGGTGCTGCTGCGGCACCTGCTGTGGATCGCCGTCGCCTCCGGCCTGCCCCTGCAACTGCACGCGGGACTCGGCGAGCCCGGCTCCCGCATCGACCGCACCGACCCGGTGCTGCTCACGGACTTCGTCCGGGCCACGGCGGGGCTCGGCACCGACCTCGTCCTGCTGCACGGCTACCCGTACCACCGGCACGCCGCCCACCTGGCCGGCGTCTTCCCGCACGTCTACGCCGACTCCGGCGCGGCACTCGTGCGCACCGGTGCCCGCGCGGCCACCGTCCTCGCCGAGATCCTGGAACTCGCCCCCTTCGGCAAGATCCTCTTCTCCAGCGGCGCCCACGCCCTGCCCGAACTCCACGTCGTCGGCGCCCACTTGTTCCGCGAGTCCCTGGCCCGCGTCCTCGGCACCTGGGTGGCCGACGGGGCGTGGTGCCTGGAGGACGCCCAGCGTGTGGCCCGCATGGTGGCCGCGGGGAACGCGCGGCGGGTGTACGGGCTGGAGTGAGGGGGAGCGAGCGGGGCTCGGC
>NZ_JAJSZC010000097.1:0-27493 GCF_036815105.1 Streptomyces sp. IBSBF 3136 | reverse complement strand
CCGCCCGACCCTTCGCCCCGTTCGGCGCCCGACCGTTCACGCTGTCCGCCTCGACCGTTCACCCCGACCGGCCCGGTCGCCCTTGTCCCAGGCCGGTGAATGTGTTGTCGTGGTGCTGACGGATCATCGGAAAAAGGGGTGCGGGGTGGAGTCGACGGCCGGGGCCGGACAGCTACTGGCCATCAGTGACCTGCACGTCTCCTATCCGGAGAACCGTGCGCTCGTCGAGGAGATGCGCCCGCACACGGACGACGACTGGCTGATCGTCGCCGGGGACGTGGCGGAGACCGTCGAGGACATCCGCTGGACCCTCGCCACCCTCGCGGGCCGTTTCCGCAAGGTGCTGTGGGCACCCGGCAACCACGACCTGTGGACCCACCCGAAGGACACGGTCACCCTGCGCGGCGTCGCCCGTTACGAGCACCTCGTCGCCCTGTGCCGGGAACTCGGGGTCACCTCGCCGGAGGACCCGTACCCGGTGTGGGAAGGACCCGGCGGCCCGGTCGCCGTCGCCCCGCTGTTCCTGCTGTACGACTACTCGTTCCTGCCGCCCGGCTGCGCGACCAAGGAGGAGGGCCTGGCCTACGCGGAGGGCACCGGCATCGTCTGCAACGACGAGTACCTGCTCCACCCCGACCCGTACCGCACGCGCGAGGAGTGGTGCCGGGACCGCGTCGCCCGGACCGAGCGCAGGCTCGCCGCGCTGCCCGACGACCTGCCCGTGGTCCTCGCCAACCACTATCCGCTCGACCGGCACCCGACGGACGTGCTCTGGCACCCGGAGTTCGCCATGTGGTGCGGCACGGCCCTCACCGCCGACTGGCACAGCCGGTTCCGTGTCGAGACGATGGTCTACGGCCATCTGCACATCCCGCGGACCACCTGGCACGAGGGTGTCCGCTTCGAAGAAGTGTCCGTGGGGTATCCCCGCGAATGGCGCAAGCGCTCCGCACCCCCGGGGCAGCCGCGCCGCATCCTGCCGATGGAGGTCGGACCCGGTGATCGAGGAGCTGCTCCCGGAGTCGGTGGTGGCCGTGGAGGCGTTCGGTGACGAGAAGTCGGAGAACGCCACGCTGTACCCCGATGAGGAGCGGATCGTGGCCCGCGCGGTGGACAAGCGCCGCCGGGAGTTCACGGCCGTACGGGTCTGCGCCCGGCTCGCCATGGAGAAGCTCGGCGTGCCGGCCCAGGCCGTGCCGACCGGCGAGCGCGGCGCCCCGACCTGGCCGCCGGGCCTGACCGGCAGCATGACCCACTGCGAGGGCTACCGGGCCGCGGCCCTGGTCCGCGCCGGGGACCTCGCCTCCCTCGGGATCGACGCCGAGGTCCACGCGCCGCTGCCGGACCAGGTGTTCGAGAGCATCGCGCTGCCCGCCGAGCGGCGGCGGCACCGCGCGCTGAGCGCCGGCCTGCCCGGCGTCCACTGGGACCGGCTGCTGTTCAGCGCCAAGGAGTCCGTGTACAAGGCGTGGTTCCCGCTGGCCCACGCCTGGCTGGACTTCTCCGAGGCCGACATCGAACTGGTCACCCACGCCGGGTCGGGCAGCCGCGGCGGCTTCCGGGCCAGGCTCCTCGTGCCCGGGCCGCTGGTGGGCGGCGTACGGCTGAGCGCGTTCGACGGCCGCTGGCTCGTCGCGGACGGTCTCGTGCTAACGGCGGTGACCGTCCCGCACCGGTGAGCGGGACGGCCCCTCGCCCCGCTCACTCCCGGGGGCACCAGTGGCTGAGCAGCCGGAAGAACTCCTCCTCGTTGCCCGCCAGTCCCGCCCGCGTCAGCGCCCCGTCGGCCTCGGCGAGCACGACGGGTGGCACCACGACGGGGCCGCCGCCGTCCGGTGGCCCGTCGAAGGCGGCGCGCACGGTGTGCAGCAGCCGCAGGTAGGCCTGGACGGCGGTGCGTTCGCGGTCGGTCAGTACGGCGGTGGGCATCGGTCGGCTCTCCCCGGTTCGGCGTCACGGTCACGCGCCCTGCGGCGCCGTGCACCGAGTCGTACGGCGCACGTGTCCAGCTTGCCGCCCGCCACTGACAACGCCTGCGCGCACTGCCATGGTTCGCCCGCTCAGCGGAGGAAACCCCGTCCGCTCAGCGGAGGGAAAACCCTGTCCGCTCAGCGGCGGGAAAACCCAGCTGGGCCTGCGCCGATATGGATGCCTCAGCCTCCGGCCCGTGGTCCCCGGCTTCCCGACCTCCCGGCCCGCCGGTCTCCTGCCCCGACTTCCGGGCCCGCCGGTCTCCTGGCCGGCCTCCCCGCGTACCGGATACCTGGTCCCCTCGGCTCCCCTCGGCTCCGCGCCCCATCCTGCCGGTACCCGTCCCTGTGGCGCCTCGCCCTCGCTGACGCCCGCTCCTTGGCGTCGCCCGGCCCCTGCCGGAGCAGTCCTTGCCGACGTCCCCGCCGTGTCCCCGCGGTCCCCTCAGCCCTGGGGCCCCGGGTAGCCCAGGGACGCCCCGATGCGGCCCGCCACGTCGTCCCGCTGGATCGGGCCGCGCAGGCCCGAACCGGTTATCCGGGTACGGCACTTGCTGGCGAGGAGGAGGCCGAAGGTCTCGGCCTCGCGTTCCTCGGCCTGGTCGAAGCGGGTGCGGGCGGCGACCCGGAGGACCGTGGCCTGGAGCGCGGCCTGGTCGGTGTCGTCGCCCAGCAGCCGGGTCGCCACGCCGGCTCCGGCGCCGACACCGGTGACGTGGTGGCCGCGGTGGTCGGCCTGCATGTGCCACAGTTCGTGACCGAGGATCACCAACTGGTGGTCCGGTGCGGTGCGTTCCTCCACCACGACCAGGTCGCGGTCGGTCATGTCCAGCCACAGGCCGCTGGCCGTGCCGGGCGGGAAGACGGCCGTACGGAAGTGCACGGGGCGGCCGCGGCGGTGGCTCATGGCTCCGCAGAGCGCGCGGTACACCTCGTGCGGCGGGGCCGGGGCGGGCAGGGCGAGCCCCCCGACCAGTTCGGCGCACAGCCGGCGCATGTCCTTGCCGATGCCCACGGTCCTCCCCCGGCTCACGAATCGGGCCGCTTGACGCTCTCCAGGAGCATGTCGAGCCACTCGGCGACCTTGTCCCGGTGCTGGTCGGTGGGCAGTTGCGCGGCCCGCCAGGCGATCCCGCGCACCCCGTGGTCCTGGAGCAGCCGCTCCAGCGGGTCCTCGGCCGACTCGGCCGCGGCCCGCTCCCGGTCGGCGAGCTTCTGCAACAGGTCCTGCTCGGTGCGCTGCAGTGCGCCGGCCAGTGCCTCCGGGTCCTCGGCCGTGAGGAAGCCGGCGTGCACGCGGAAGAACCGCTGCAAGGCGTCGCAGTGCTCCATGGTCGGCCGGCGGTCGCCGTTGATGAGGGCGCCGGCCTGCTGCCGGGACATGCCGGCGCCGTCGGCGATCTCCTGCTGGGTGTACTTGCGGCCGCCCGGTTTCAGCCGGGTGCGGCGCAGCAGGTCCAGGCGCTGCAGGAAGCGGGCCTGGACGTCGGGCTCGCCCGCGGGGCGGCCGACCAGCAGGGCGTTGACCACCGGCTCCGGGACGCCGCAGGCGACGGAGAGCCGGCCGACGTCGAAGACCTCGGACTGCGGCACGCCGAGCCGGTCGGCGAGCGCGGTGACGCGGGCGACGACGGCCGGAAGCTGAGCGGTTTCCGTGGCGCCCGGATCCTCGTAGCCATCCGTCACCGACAGAACTCCTACGTCTCTCGAGGGATTCAGGGGGCGTCCGTGTTTCTTCACAAGCGGTTGCGTGAACTTCCCGGAGAGTAGCGGGTGCTTCGAACTCACATCCAGGTCTCGCCACAACTGTGGCGAATTTCAGCCGTCAACCGGCATGAAATGCCACGATAGTTGACATGGCTCTCGTCGGGGCAGCAGGATCGCATCGCCACGTGAAGGGCGCAGAGGCAAGAGGGGTGACCTCCCGATGGCACATCAGGCAGGAGGGCGGTGGCCGGCGCCGCGGTCCGTCCCCGAGAGCCGCGGGGCCCAGGCGTACCTCCAGGACTGCGCCACGCTGCTCGACGCCGTCGCCTTCCCGTCCCTGGTCGTCGACCACTGCTGGAACGTGGTGATGGCCAACGGTGCCTTCGAGACCCTCTTCCGCGGGGTGCGACCCCATCCGACGGCCCTGCCCGGGGACAACTTCCTGCGCTTCGTGCTGTTCCACCCGGACGCCGGTGACATCCTCGGCGAGCACGAGCCGGGCTGGTGCCTGCCGATGCTCGCCCATTTCAGGACCGCCCTCGAGCGTTACGGCCACGACCACGAGCTCCAGGCCGTGCGCCGCGACATCGCCCAGGACCCGATCATGGAGGCCGCCTACCGGCAGGGTCTGCCGCACTGGATCCGGGCCGTCGGCGAGGCCGGGACGCGGCTCGACGGCGCCGTGCGCCTGCTGCTCCACCCGGACCCGCGCCGGGGGCCCACCGAGTGCCGGATCGTCGACGAGACGCCGCCGACCCTGGCCGAGATCGGTCTGACCCGGCTGACGATGGTCCTGCGCGACCCCCGCCGTCCGGCCGCCGTCGCGCGCCGGCCGCGACGGCCGCGGGGTGCGGGCGCGCACCTGACGGTCGTCCCGGCCGCCGAGGACTGACCCGGCTCCGTCGGCGTTCAGGTCGCCGACGGGGCCGGGCCGGAAACACCCCCTGCAGGCCCGTTCGCGGCCCCGGGTACTTCCCTGACCCCGTTACGCAAACTACTTGCGTAAATTGCGATACGCTTGCGTGCATGACGCGACGACTTGCGGAAGTGGCGAAGAAGGTCGGGGTCAGCGAGGCCACGGTCAGCCGGGTGCTCAACGCCAAGCCCGGGGTCTCCGACGCCACCCGGCAGGCGGTGCTGACCGCCCTCGACGTTCTCGGCTACGAGCGGCCCACCCAGCTGCGCGGCGAACGCGCCCGGCTCGTCGGCCTGGTCCTGCCGGAGTTGCAGAACCCCATCTTCCCGGCGTTCGCCGAGGTCATCGGGGGTGCGCTCGCCCAGTTGGGACTCACTCCCGTGCTGTGCACCCAGACCAAGGGCGGGGTCTCGGAGGCGGACTACGTCGAGCTGCTGCTCCAGCAGCAGGTCTCCGGCGTCGTCTTCGCCGGCGGGCTGTACGCCCAGGCCGACGCGCCGCACGACCACTACCGGCTGCTCGCCGACCGCAACATCCCGGTCGTGCTGGTCAACGCGGCCATAGAACACCTCGGTTTCCCGGCCGTGTCCTGCGACGACGCCGTCGCCGTCGAGCAGGCGTGGCGGCATCTCGCCTCCCTCGGGCACGAGCGCATCGGCCTGGTGCTCGGCCCCGGCGACCACATCCCCTCGGCGCGCAAGCTGGCCGCCGCGCGCGCCGTCGCGGCCGACCTGCCGGACGAGTTCGTGGCGCGCGCCATGTTCTCCATCGAGGGCGGCCACGCCGCCGCCTCCCGGCTGATCGACCAGGGCGTCACCGGCATCATCTGCGCCAGCGACCCGCTCGCCCTGGGTGCCGTGCGCGCGGCCCGCCGCAAGGGGCTGGACGTCCCCGGGCGGATCTCCGTCGTGGGCTACGACGACTCGGCCTTCATGAACTGCACCGAACCCCCGCTGACCACCGTCCGCCAGCCCATCGAGGCCATGGGCCGTGCGGCGGTCGAGCTGCTGAACGTGCAGATCGGGGGCACCGCCGTGCCCGCCGAGGAGCTGCTGTTCGAGCCCGAGCTGGTGGTGCGCGGTTCCACCGGGCAAGCGCCCCGCACGTGAGATCGAAAAAGATCCGTCCTGCTGCCAAATAATTTCAGATTCTGCGCGACATCTTGCGGCATGGTGTTGACGGTGCTTGAGTGTGCGACGCCCACAGCTCCTGCCTTGAGTGCCATGAGGGGTCCACCGATGAGACACACCGGGTTCCGCCGTACCTTCGTCGCGATCGGCGTCTGTTCCTCGCTCGCCCTCGCCGCGACCGCCTGCGGGTCGGGCGACGACGACACGGCCAGCGGCAAGACGCGCATCACGGTCAACTGCGAGCCGCCCAAGAGCGCCAAGGTCGACCGGAAGTTCTTCGACGACGACACCGCCGCCTTCGAGAAGCAGAACCCGGACATCGACGTCGTCGCCCACGACGCGTTCCCCTGCCAGGACCCGAAGACCTTCGGCGCCAAGCTCGCCGGCGGGCAGATGGAGGACGTCTTCTACACGTACTTCACCGACGCCCGGCACGTCGTCGCCATCAACCAGGCGGCCGACCTCACGCCGTACCTCAAGGACCTCAAGAGCTACGACACCATCCAGAAGCAGCTGCGCGACATCTACACGGTGGACGGGAAGGTATACGGCATACCGCGGACCGGATACTCCATGGGGCTGATCTACAACCGCAAGCTGTTCCAGAAGGCCGGTCTCGATCCCGACAAGCCCCCGGCGACCTGGGAAGAGGTCCGCGCCGACGCCAAGAAGATCGCCGCGCTCGGCGGCGGCACCGTCGGCTACGCCGACTACAGCGCCCAGAACCAGGGCGGCTGGCACTTCACCGCCGAGCTGTACTCCCAGGGCGGTGACGTGGTAGGTGCCGACGGCAAGGCCGGCGTCGACACCCCCGAGGGCCACGCCGTGCTGCAGAACCTGCACGACATGCGGTGGACCGACGACTCGATGGGCAGCAAGCAGCTCCTCATCATCAACGACGTCCAGCAGATGATGGGTTCCGGCAAGCTCGGCATGTACCTCTCCGCGCCCGACAACATCCCGATCCTGGTCAAGGAGAAGGGCGGCGACTACAAGGACCTGGCCCTCGCCCCCATGCCCGGCGGCAAGGGCACCCTCATCGGCGGCGACGGCTACATGTTCAACAAGAAGGACACGCCCGCGCAGATCCGCGCCGGCCTGAAGTGGCTCGACCACATGTTCCTCACCCCCGGCAAGGGCTTCCTCGGCGACTACGCCCGCGCCAAGAGGAACGACGCGCCCGTCGGCCTGCCCGAGCCGCGCCTGTTCACCGGTGCCGCGGACGCCGAGGACCAGCAGGTCAAGAAGGCCAACGCCAACGTCCCGGTGGAGAACTACCAGGCGTTCCTCGACGGCAATCATCAGCTCCGGATGAAGATCGAGCCGCCCAACGCCCAGCAGATCTACTCCGTCCTCGACAGCGTCGTCTCGGCCGTCCTCACCAAGAAGGACGCGGACATCGGCCAGCTCCTCAAGGAGGCGTCCGCCAAGATCGACAGCATTCCCCGGAGCTGACCGCCATGACGAAGACGGCCGAGCGGCGTCCGATAGCGGACGCCGCCGTCCACCGGGTCCCGGCGCCGCCCCCGGTAGGGGGCCGGAGGCGGCGCCGCCTCCTCGACCAGGCCCGCGCCTACGCCTTCCTCCTCGGCGGACTGATCTGCTTCGCCCTGTTCTCCTGGTACCCGGCGATCCGCGCGGTCGTCATCGCCTTCCAGAAGTACACGCCGGGCTCGGAGCCGCAGTGGGTCGGCACCGCCAACTTCACCCGGGTGCTGCACGACCCCGAGTTCGGCGCGGCCTGGCGCAACACGCTCACCTTCACCCTGCTCGCCCTGCTCATCGGGTTCGTGGTCCCCTTCCTCCTCGCCCTCGTCCTCAACGAACTCAGGCACGCGAAGGCGTTCTTCCGGGTGGTGGTCTACCTGCCGGTGATGATCCCGCCGGTGGTCAGCGCCCTGTTGTGGAAGTGGTTCTACGACCCCGGGGCCGGCCTCGCCAACGAGACCCTGCGCTCCCTGCACCTGCCGACGTCGAACTGGTCCAACGGCACCGACACCGCGCTGATCTCCCTGGTCATCGTGGCCACCTGGGCGAACATGGGCGGCACCGTGCTGATCTACCTCGCCGCCCTGCAGTCCATCCCGGGCGAGCTGTACGAGGCCGCCGAACTGGACGGGGCGAACCTGCTCCAGCGCATCCGGCACGTCACGGTGCCGCAGACCCGGTTCGTGATCCTGATGCTGATGCTCCTTCAGATCATCGCCACCATGCAGGTGTTCACCGAACCGTTCGTCATCACCGGCGGCGGACCCGAGAGCGCCACGGTCACCGTGCTCTACCTCATCTACAAGTACGCCTTCCTCTACAACGACTTCGGCGGCGCCTGCGCGCTCAGCGTGATGCTTCTCGTCCTGCTCGGCGCCTTCTCCGCCCTCTACCTGCGGCTCACCCGCACCGAGGGGGACACCGCATGAGCACCCGCACCCTGATCTCGCCGGCCACCCTCGCCCGCCCGCGCGGCAAGGCGGTCTACTGGACGGTGTTCGCGGCCGTCGTCATCCTCTTCGCGATCGCCTTCCTCTTCCCGGTCTACTGGATGGTGACCGGGGCGACGAAGTCCCCGGACGAGGTGGCCCGGACCCCGCCGACACTGGTCCCGCACCACTGGCACCTGGGCGGCTACACCGACGCCTGGGAGCTGATGGACCTGCCGCAGCACCTGGGGAACACCCTGGTGCAGGCGGCCGGCGCCTGGGCGTTCCAGCTGGTGTTCTGCACGGCCGCCGCCTACGCCCTGTCCAAGCTGCGGCCGGCCTTCGGCAAGGTGATCCTCGGCGGCATCCTGGCCACCCTCATGGTCCCGGCCCAGGCCCTGGTCGTACCGAAGTACCTGACCGTCGCCGACCTGCCGCTGATCCACACCAGCCTGCTGAACGACCCGCTCGCCATCTGGCTGCCGGCCGTCGCCAACGCCTTCAACCTCTACCTGCTCAAACGATTCTTCGACCAGTTGCCGCGCGATGTGATGGAGGCCGCCGAGATCGACGGCGCGGGCAAGCTGCGCATCCTGTGGTCGGTCGTGCTGCCGATGTCCCGACCCGTCCTCGGGGTGGTGTCGATCTTCGCGCTGGTCGCGGTGTGGCAGGACTTCCTGTGGCCGCTGATGGTCTTCTCCGACACCGACAAGCAGCCGATCAGCGTGGCCCTGGTCCAGCTCTCGCAGAACATCCAGCTCACCGTGCTCATCGCCGCGATGGTGATCGCCAGCATTCCGATGGTGGCGCTGTTCCTCGTCTTCCAGCGGCACATCATCGCCGGGATCAGCGCGGGCAGCACCAAGGGCTGACGCCGCCGCCCCGTCTACAGAAAGGCAAGCTCCGTGGGACAGCCCAGCCCTGCCCAGAAGGACCGCGACTGGTGGCGTTCCGCCGTCATCTACCAGGTCTACGTCCGCAGCTTCGCGGACGGCGACGGCGACGGCACCGGCGACCTCGCGGGCGTCCGCGCCCGGCTGCCGTACCTCGCCGAACTCGGCGTGGACGCCCTGTGGTTCAACCCCTGGTACCTGTCACCGATGAAGGACGGCGGGTACGACGTCGCCGACTACCGGGCCGTCGACCCGGCCTTCGGCACCCTCGCCGAGGCGGAGAAACTCATCGCCGAGGCCCGCGAGCTGGGCATCCGGACCATCGTCGACATCGTGCCCAACCACGTCTCCGACCAGCATCCCTGGTTCCGGGCTGCGCTCGCCGCCGGGCCCGGCAGCCCCGAGCGCGAGCTGTTCCACTTCCGGCCGGGCCGCGGCGAACACGGCGAACTGCCGCCCAACGACTGGCCGTCGCAGTTCGTCGGCTCCACCGAACCGGTGTGGACCCGCCTCCCCGACGGCGACTGGTACCTGCACCTGTTCACCCCCGAGCAGCCGGACCTCAACTGGGCCCACCCGGCGGTGCGCCAGGAACACGAGGACATCCTGCGCTTCTGGTTCGAGCGCGGCGTAGCCGGTGTCCGCATCGACTCCGCCGCGCTGCTCGCCAAGGACCCGGAACTGCCCGACCTCGCCTCGCGGCCCGACCCGCACCCGTTCGTCGACCGCGACGAACTCCACGGCATCTACCGCTCCTGGCGGCGCGTGGCCGACGAGTACGGCGGCGTCTTCGTCGGTGAGGTCTGGCTCCCCGACGCCGAGCGCTTCGCCCGCTACCTGCGCCCGGACGAACTGCATACCGCGTTCAACTTCGCCTTTCTCTCCTGCCCCTGGGAGCCCGGCCGGCTGCGCACCGCCATCGACACCACCCTCGCCGAACACGCCCCCGTAGGAGCCCCGCCCACGTGGGTGCTGTGCAACCACGACATCACCCGCACGGTCACGCGCTACGGCCGCGAGGACACCGGGTTCGACTTCGCCACCAAGGCCTTCGGCACCCCGACCGACCCCGTGCTCGGCACCCGGCGGGCCCGCGCGGCCGCCCTGCTGTCCCTGGCGCTGCCCGGCGCGGTGTACCTGTACCAGGGCGAGGAACTGGGGCTGCCGGAGGCCGAGATCCCGGTCGACCGCATACAGGATCCGATGTACTTCCGCTCGCAGGGAACCGACCCCGGCCGGGACGGCTGCCGGGTGCCGTTGCCCTGGGTCGCCGCCATGCCGTACGCGGGATTCGGCGCGCAGCAGGAGCCCTGGCTGCCGCAGCCCGCCGACTGGCCCGCGTACGCGGTCGACCGTCAGCAGCGGGACCCCGGCTCCATGCTCCGCCTCTACCGCGAGGCCATCGCCGCCCGTCCGGTCTTCGGCGACGGCCCGCTGACGTGGCTGCCCGCCCCCGACGGTGTCCTCGCCTTCGCCCGCACCGGGGGAGCGGTGTGCGTGGTCAACCTCGCGCCCGAGCCCGTCGACCTCCCCCCGTACTCCCGACTCCTGCTCAGCAGTGGCCCACTGGACGACACGGGCCGGCTGCCACAGGACACGGCGGCCTGGCTGCAGGCCTGAGCCGCCGGGTGCGCCGGACCTGGCCCAGCGGGGTCCGGCGCGCCGCACGGCTGCCCCACGAACCCCCACCGAGAAGGGATCGGCACATGCGCGCCAGCACCCGCAGAAATGTCAGGCGCATGCCAAGCATGGGGGCGGTCGTCGCCCTCGCCGCCGGCATGCTCGTCTCCCTCGCCCCCGCGGCGCACGCCGCCGCGGGCGCCGCGCTGCCCTTCACCTCGGTGGAGGCCGAGTCGGCGACCACCACCGGCACCAGGATCGGACCCGACTACACACAGGGCACCCTCGCCTCCGAGGCGTCCGGGCGGCAGGCCGTACGCCTGGCCTCCGGGCAGCGGGTGGAGTTCACCGTCCCGCGTGCCGCCAACGCCGTGAACCTCTCCTACAGCGTCCCGGACGGGCAGTCCGGCTCACTGAACGTGTACGTCAACGGCACCAGGATCGCCAGGACGCTCCCGGTGACCTCCACGTACTCCTATGTCGACACCGGCTGGATCGCGGGCGCGAAGACCCACCACTTCTTCGACGACGCCCGCCTCCTGCTGGGCCGGGACGTGCGGGCGGGTGACAAGGTCGCCTTCGAGTCCACCGGCACCCAGGTCACCGTGGACGTCGCCGACTTCGAACAGGTCGCGGGTGCCGCCGCCCAGCCCGCCGGCTCGGTGTCCGTCGTCGCCAAGGGCGCCGACCCCGGCGGCAACGGCGACTCCACCCAGGCCTTCCGGGACGCCATCGCGGCGGCCCACGGCTCAGTGGTGTGGATCCCGCCGGGCGACTACAAGCTGACCTCCTCGCTCGGCGGCGTGCGCGACGTGACGCTCCAGGGCGCGGGCAGCTGGTACTCGGTCGTGCACACCTCGCGCTTCATCGACCAGTCCAGCTCCGCCGGCGGCGTGCACATCAAGGACTTCGCGGTCATCGGCGAGGTCACCGAGCGCGTCGACTCCAACCCGGACAACTTCGTCAACGGATCGCTCGGGCCGAACAGTTCGGTGGCGGGCATGTGGATCCAGCACCTCAAGTGCGGTCTCTGGCTGACGGGGAACAACGACAACCTGGTGGTCGAGAACAACCGCATCCTCGACACCACCGCCGACGGCCTGAACCTCAACGGCACCGCCAAGGGCGTCCGGGTCCGCAACAACTTCCTGCGCAACCAGGGCGACGACTCCCTCGCCATGTGGTCGCTGTACGCGCCGGACACCGACTCCAGCTTCGAGAACAACACGATCTCGCAGCCCAACCTCGCCAACGGCATCGCGATCTACGGCGGCACCGACATCACGGTGCGCGACAACCTGATCTCCGACACCAACGCCCTCGGCAGCGGTATCGCCATCTCCAACCAGAAGTTCGCCGACCCCTTCTCCCCGCTCGCCGGCACCATCACGGTCGCCGGCAACACCCTCGTGCGGACCGGCGCGGTCAACCCCAACTGGAACCACCCGATGGGCGCGCTGCGGGTCGACTCCTACGACAGCGCGATCGACGCCACCGTCCACATCACCGACACGACGATCATCGACAGCCCCTACAGCGCCTTCGAGTTCGTCTCCGGCGGCGGCCAGGGGCACGCGGTCCGCAACGTCACCGTCGACGGCGCGACCGTGCGGGGCACCGGCACGGTCGTGGTCCAGGCGGAGGCCCAGGGCGCCGCCACCTTCCGCAACGTCACCGCGAGTTCCGTGGGCGCGGCCGGCGTCTACAACTGCCCCTACCCGGCGAACTCCGGGCCCTTCACCCTCACCGACGGCGGCGGCAACTCCGGCTGGTCCAGCACCTGGTCGGACTGCTCCACCTGGCCCCGGCCGGGCCAGGGCGACCCGGACCCCGACCCCGGCCGCAACCTCGCCAAGGGCCGCCCGGCCACCGCGACCGGCTCCCAGGACGTCTACACGCCCGGCAAGGCGGTGGACGGTGACGCAGGCAGTTACTGGGAGTCGGCGAACAACGCCTTCCCGCAGGCCTGGACGGTCGACCTCGGCTCGTCCTACGCCGTGCGCCGCCTGGTGCTGAAGCTGCCCCCGTCCCCGGCCTGGGGCGCCCGCACCCAGACCGTCACGGTGCTCGGCGGCACCGACGGCTCGAACTACTCCACGGTCGTCGCCTCCCAGGGCTACCGCTTCGACCCGGCCACCGGCAACACGGCCACCGTCTCCCTGCCCGGCGGCACGAACCTGCGGTATCTGCGGCTGAGCGTCAGCGCGAACACCGGGTGGCCGGCGGCCCAGTTCAGCGAGGTGGAGGCGTACCTGGGGAGCTGATCCGCGGGTACGACAGGAGTCCCTCCCCGGCGCGCCGTACCGGCGACTTTCACATGGGCGCCATCGCACCCTTCCCTGACGTTTGCTGCTCTTGGAACACTCGCTGCGCGCAGTTCCCGTCAGCCGGCGGCACCGCGTACGTCAGGAACGCAGGACGAGAGGACCCTCACTCATGCCCGAAGTCAACCGGCGGCGCTTTCTCCAGCTCGCGGGCGCCACGTCGGCGTTCACCGCGCTGTCCAGCAGCATCGAGCGCGCGGCCGCCCTGCCCGCGCACCACCGCACGGGTTCGGTCGAGGACGTCGAGCACATCGTCGTACTGATGCAGGAGAACCGGTCGTTCGACCACTACTTCGGTTCGCTCCGGGGCGTGCGCGGCTTCGGGGACCCGCGGCCGGTGACGCAGAACGGCAGGTCCGTCTGGAAGCAGTCGGACGGCACGAAGGACATCCTGCCCTTCCATCCGGACGCCGACGACCTGGGCCTGGCCTTCATCCAGGACCTGCCGCACGGCTGGAACGACGGGCACGCCGCGTTCAACGGCGGTAAGTACGACAAGTGGGTGCCGGCCAAGTCGGCGACGACGATGGCCTACCTGACCCGGCAGGACATACCGTTCCACTACGCGCTCGCCGACGCCTTCACGGTGTGCGACGCCTACCACTGCTCCTTCATCGGCTCCACCGATCCCAACCGCTACTACATGTGGACGGGCTGCACGGGCAACGACGGCAAGGGCGGCGGCCCGGTCCTCGGCAACGACGAGGCGGGCTACAGCTGGACGACGTACCCCGAGCGGCTGGAGCGGGCCGGGATCTCCTGGAAGATCTACCAGGACGTCGGCGACGGCCTCGACGCGAACGGCGGCTGGGGCTGGATCAACGACGCCTACCGCGGCAACTACGGCGACAACTCGCTGCTGTACTTCGACCAGTACCGCAACGCCCGGCCCGGCGACCCGCTGTACGACAAGGCCCGCACCGGCACCGACGCGCGCAAGGGCGAGGGCTTCTTCGACCGGCTCAGGGCCGACGTGCAGGGCGGCAGGCTGCCCCAGGTGTCCTGGATCGCCGCCCCCGAGGCCTTCACCGAGCACCCCAACTGGCCCGCCAACTACGGTGCCTGGTACATCTCGCAGGTGCTGGACGCGCTCACCTCCGCCCCCGAGGTGTGGGCGAAGACCGCGCTGTTCATCACCTACGACGAGAACGACGGGTTCTTCGACCACGTCGTCCCGCCCTTCCCGCCGGCCTCCGCCGCCCAGGGCAAGTCCACCGTGGACCCGTCACTGGACCTCTTCAAGGGCAGCGCGAGCCACCCCGCGGGCCCCTACGGGCTCGGCCAGCGGGTGCCGATGCTCGTCGTGTCCCCCTGGAGCAAGGGCGGTTACGTCTGCTCCGAGACACTGGACCACACCTCGATCATCCGCTTCGTCGAGCGCCGCTTCGGCGTCCAGGAGCCGAACATCTCGCCCTGGCGCCGGGCGATCTGCGGCGACCTGACGACGGCCTTCGACTTCTCCCGCAAGGACACCGCACCGGTCACGCTGCCGTCCACGGCCGGCTACCAGCCGCCCGACCGCGACCGCCACCCGGACTACGTGCCCACCCCGCCCGCCAACCCCTCGCTCCCCAAGCAGGAACGCGGCAGCCGGCCCACCCGCCCGCTGAGGTACGCACCCGTCGTCGACGGCTCGGCGGACACCTCGGCCGGGAAGTTCACCCTCACCTTCGCCTCCGGGCCGCAGGCGGGCGCGGCCTTCCTCGTCACCTCGAACAACCGCACCGACGGCCCCTGGAGCTACACCACCGAGGCCGGCAAGACCCTCTCCGACACCTGGAACTCCGTCTACTCCGGAGGCTCCTACGACCTCACCGTGCACGGCCCCAACGGCTTCCTGCGCGCCTTCAAGGGCCGCAACAAGGTGAAGGGACCCGAGGTCACCGCCCGGCACGCGGGAGAGGGCCTGGAACTCACAATCATGAACAGGGGTTCCGGCACGGTGACGTTGAAGGTCGCGAGCGGCTACGGCGGCAGTCCGGTCATGGTCACCGTACGGTCCGGGGCCACCGTGAAGCAGACCTTCGGCCTCGCGGCGAGCAGCCGTTGGTACAACCTGACCGTGACCACGGACGCCGACCCGGCCTTCCTGCGCGGCTTCGCCGGCCACGTCGAGAACGGGCTCCCCGGGGTCAGCGACCCCGCCATCGTCACGGGGTGAACGGGCGATGAACACCGCTCCGTACGGACTGGTCAGGTACGGGTCACATCAAGGTAGTGTGCCCCGGTGACCACGCAATCGAACACTCCTGCAGGCTGGTACCCGGATCCGCACGGAGCGGCCCAGACGCTCCGCTACTGGGACGGCGCCCAGTGGACGGAGCACACCAACCCGGCGCAGCAGGGCGCCGGGCAGGTGCCGCAGCAGCAGGCCATGCCGCAGCAGGCCGCCGCCCACATCCCGCAGCAGCAGGGCGCAGACCCCAGGGTGCAGCGCCAGGTGCAGCGGCAGGCGGGTGTCGCGGCCGGCGGGGCCGGTGGCGGCACCCTGTTCACCGAGCCGGTCCTTGTGGTGAACCAGAAGGCCAAGCTCATCGAGCTGACCAACGAGTACAAGGTCATGGACCAGAACGGCCGCGAGCTCGGCGCGGTCACCGAGGTCGGCCAGAGCGCGCTGAAGAAGATCCTGCGCTTCGTCTCCAGCCTCGACCAGTTCATGACCCACAGGTTGGAGATCCGCGACGCCCACGGGCAGCCGCAGCTGGTGCTCACCCGGCCCGCCAAGTTCTTCAAGTCGCGGGTCGTCGTGACCCGGCCGGACGGTTCGCCGGTCGGTGAGATCGTCCAGCAGAACATGATCGGGAAGATCAATTTCGCGATGAACGCGGACGGCCGGCAGGTCGGCGCGATCAAGGCGGAGAACTGGCGGGCCTGGAACTTCGCGATCGTCGACCACGCGGACAACGAGGTCGCCCGGATCACCAAGACCTGGGAAGGCCTCGCGAAGACGCTGTTCACCACGGCGGACAACTACGTGCTGCAGATCCACTACCAGCTGCCCGAGCCGCTGCTGAGCCTGGTGGTGGCGACCGCCCTGACCGTCGACACCGCGCTCAAGCAGGACTCCCGGGGCTGGGGCTGACCGGCCCGGTACCCCGACGGGACGACGGCCGACGGCGGCCGGCACGCGCACGAGCGCGTACCGGCCGCCGTCGCCGTGTCCTGGGTCAGAGCGAGGTGAGGTGCCCGGGCTGCTCCGGCTGCCGCGGTATCAGCGCCGGTTCGGCGGTGGCCGTACGCGGCTCCAGCGCGAGCACGGCGGCCACGGGGTGGGCGTCGTCCGGGTGGGCGTCGTCCCGTACCGCCCCGGCGAGGACGTCGTCCCGCGCGGTCACGGGCGGGGTGCCGTCCCGCGCGGCCATGCGACGGGCGCTGCCCCCAGCTGTCATGGGCCGGGCGCCGCCTTGTGCGGTGACGGGCTGGGGGCCGCCCTGGTCGAGGCCGTCGCGCGCCGGTCCCGGGGCGGTCCGGGTGAGCAGGACCACGCCCCAGGCGGCCAGGCCCGCGCCGGCCAGGGCCAGCAGGATGCCGCCGGTCCCGCCCCGCAGGCCCTGGCCGAGCAGGGTGAGTCCGATCACCGCGGCGGCCACCGGGTTGGTCAGCGTGACCACCGCCAGCGGGGCCCCGAGGCCGCCGCGGTAGGCCGTCTGCGACAGCAGCAGCCCACCGGTGGCGAACCCGGCGACGAGCAGGGCGACCAGGGCCACCTCGACACCCGGCAACGTGCCCGTGCGGTCCGTGGCCGCCACCGTCACCGTCTGGGTGAGCGCGGAGGCGACCCCCGAGGCGAAGCCGGAGGCCGTCGCGTGCCGCAGCCCCGGGCGGGCACCGGGCCGGGACAGCATGCCGATCAGCGCCGCGGTCGTACCGGCGACCGCCAGCGCCTCGGTCAGGGTCAGCGTCCGCTCGGGCGCCGGCCCCGACGCCGTCACCAGCAGCGCCGCGAGCCCCAGCAGGGTGAGCGCCGTACCGCGCCACTCCGGCACGCTGACCCGGCGGCCCGCCGCCCGCGCCCCGAGCGGCACGGCCGCCACCAGGGTCAGCGCGCCGAGCGGCTGGACGACGGTGAGCGGGCCGTACTCGAGGGCGACGACGTGCAGCAGCGCGGCGGCCGCGTTCAGGCCGACCGCCGACCACCAGGCGCCGGTGCCCAGCAGCCGCAGCAGGCCCGTCCCGGCGGCGCGGGAGGCCAGGCGCTCCTGGGCGACGGCGGCCAGGGCGTAGGCGACGGCCGAGACCAGCGACAGGCCGACGGCGATCAGGGCGGCGGCGCTCATCGGGCCGCTCCCGCGAGGACGGCTTCCTGTGGCGCGCGCGGTCGGGCGCCGCGTCCCGCCACCGTGACCGGCGTGCGCGCCGGCGGGTGGACCACCGCGAGCGCGACGCCGAGCAGGACGATGGCCGCGATGGCGTCCAGCCAGTAGTGGTTCGCCGTGCCGACTATCACCAGCAGGGTGACCAGCGGGTGCAGCAGCCACAGCCACCGCCACCGCGACCTGGTGGCGGCGATCAGGCCGATCCCGACCATCAGGGCCCAGCCGAAGTGCAGCGAGGGCATCGCCGCGAACTGGTTGGAGAGGTGGTCGCCGGCCGGCGGGCCGTAGACGGACGGGCCGTAGAGCCGGCCGGTGTCCACCAGACCGGTGCCCGTCACCATGCGCGGCGGGGCCAGCGGGAAGGTGAACGGCAGCACCAGCGCGGCGGCGGTCACCGCGGCCAGCACCCGGCGCGCCCACACGTAGTGCGCGGGACGCCGCAGGTACGTCCAGACCAGGAAGGCCAGGGTGGCCGGGAAGTGCACGGCCGCGTAGTAGGTGTTCGCCAGGTGGACGAGGGTGTCGCCGTGCAGCAGTGCGGACTGCACGGCGGTCTCGTCGGGGAGGTGCACGGCCCGTTCGAGTCCCCACACGCGGTGGGCGTCCCGGAAGGCTTCCGCGGTGTGGCCCACGGCCAGCCGCCGCCCGAGTTTGTAGACGAGGAACAGCCCCGCGACGAGCAGGAACTCACGGAGGAGCGGCGGGCGCGCTGTCGCTGGCGCGTCCGGCTCCGCTTCTGCAGGCTCGGTTCGGGCGTTCATCCCCCGGCCCCTTCGCTGACGGTCGTGCGGGTGGTGGTGCGTGGTGGTGCGTGGTGGCGCTGTGGTGTGTCCTGTGGGTCCCGGTGCGGGCCCCGAGGCATCGATACGTTCACGTACCGATACGCCAGTGTACCGATACGGGAGTGTACCGATACGCTGGAGTACCGGTACACTTGCGTATCGATTGGATTGCGACACACTGGAGACAGCGTTCCGGGCCGACCTTCGACGGATCTTTCTTCCGTGAGGGGCCGGGCACGAGTGAGGAGAGGCAGCGCATGACGTCGCAGGCAGCGGACGAACCGGAGACGGTCGCCGCCTCGCGCCGCTCCAAGATCACGCCTGAGCGTGAGCGGGAGTTCTTCGACGCCGTGCTGGAGCAGATCCGCGAGTGCGGCTACGACTCCGTGACCATGGAAGGCGTCGCCGCCACCACCCGGTGCAGCAAGTCCACGCTCTACCGGCAGTGGAGGACCAAGCCCCAGTTCGTCGCCGCCGCGCTGCGCGCCAACCGCAAGGTGCGCTTCGCCGGCATCGACACCGGCTCGCTCGCCGAGGACCTGCGGCAGGCCGCGCGGGCCGCGGGCGACTGGTCCAAGAAGGACGCACGGCTCATGCAGGCGCTGGGACACGCGGTAACGGCCGACCAGGAACTGGCGCAGGCGCTGCGCGAGGCGCTGGTGCTGCCCGAGATCGCCGCGCTCCAGGCGATGCTGGAGCGGGGCGTGGAGCGCGGCGAGGTGCCCGCGGGCCATCCCGCGCTGGAGCACATCCCCGCCATGATGTTCGGCGTCCTGCGGGTGCGGCCGGTCCTGAGCGGCCAGTACGCCGACGCCGACTACCTGGTCCGGTTCGTGGAGGCCACCGTGCTGCCCGCGCTGGGCCTGACCTGAAGACCCAGGCCGCCGTTCACGGGATGACTGAACGGTGACCTGTCCGCGCCGCACCGTGGGGACGGGGGCGGCGCACACCCCCCCGGCCGGGTGGGACTCCTCTTGAGCGGAGAGGGGTCCCACCCGGCCGACACTCGTCCCGGACGTTCCGGCCGCCTCAGGCGTGAGGCCGTCCCGGACGCTCCGTCCGGCTCAGACGTTCTGGCCGTCGCCGCCGCCCGACGAGACCTTGATGCCCTTCACGATCTCGTCGATGACGGACACCTTCTGGCCGACGTCCAGGCCGAAGCGGACCACGACCAGCTGCTTGGCGTCGTTGGGCGAGGGGAAGGCGACCGACTCGACATAGCCGTCGGCGCCCTTGCTGGTGACCGCCTTCCAGCGCACCAGGTAGCCCTTCTGTCCGGCCACCGTCACCGCCTTCGAGGCCAGCACCTCGTGCGAGGTGATGCTGCCGTAGCTGCTGCCGCCGTAGGACTCCTTGGCGTTGGCCGCGATGTCCGCCTTGGCCACCGCCTCGGCCGTGTCGCCCTTCGTGCCGAGGACGACGGCGGGCGCGCTGTAGGCGCCGCCCGCGGTGCACGTCTGGGCGCTGTTGCCGGGGCACTTGTAGGAGTCGTCGGAGGACACCTGCGCACCGACGCGCATCGCCTGGCCGGTCCAGCCGTCCGGCACGGGCAGGCTGATCCCGTTCGCCGGATCGGGCACCGTGCCGCCCCCCTTCACCTTGGGCGCCGCGGACTGTCCGGGCGACGGCGACTCGCCCGGCCCGCCCGGTCCGCCGGACCCGCCGTCCGGCCCGCCCGGGCCGCCGTTCTGACCGCCGGGCCCCTGCTGCGAAGAACCCGCGCGGTCGCCGTCGTCGTGCCCGCCGTCGCCGGAGAGGGCGGCCACACCGACGCCGATGCAGGTCAGGACCGCGACCGCCGCCGCCACGGCTATCCCGGTGCGCAAGCCCCGCCGGGGCGCGGCCGGGGGATGGGCGGGATAGGCCGCATAGCCCTGGTAACCCTGCTGGTACCCCGGGTGGCCCGGCTGGGCCTGGTACGCCGGGGGAGCCGGTGGTGCGCCGCCGGCCGTCGGCTGCGGCGGGGGACCCCACATGGCGGCCGTCCCGGCGGGGCGGGTCTGGTCCGTCCAGGCCTTGCCGTCCCACCAGCGCTCGGTGGGCGGACCGTCATTCGTCTGCCCGGGATCGGGGTACCACCCGGGAGGAGTCACCTGCGTCATGCCCCCACCGTATGAGGCGTCGGTGAAAGCGGTATGAGAAGGCCCGGAGCGGGGCGTCGCGAATCCCGCTTAACGGGCATTCCGGCGACGTTTTCCGTCACCGGTCTCCGCGCAGGGAGCTCGGCCTCCCTCAGCCCTCCTCCGTGACCACCACCAGCCTTCGCGGTACGCCGACCGCCCCCCGGGGCGCGGGCAGGCCGTCCCGGCCCGGGGTCACCGAGCCGAGCACGCTCGGGTGGCGGGCGCCCGTGGCCCGTGGGTCGGTGCCGGGCAGGCCGTGGGCGGTGAGGAAGCCGAGGACCGCGAAGGCGTACGCCTCCTTGGCGGCCGCGGGCAGGCCCAGTTCGTCCGAGGTTCGCAACCTCGCCGGCGAGAGCAGCCGCCGCAGCTCGGACATGAGCACCGGGTTGCGGGTGCCGCCGCCCGAGGCGACCACCTCCGTGGCGCCCGCCGACCGCACCGCGTCCGCGACCGTACGGGCCGTCAGCACGGTGAGCGTCGCCAGCGCGTCCTGCGCCGCCAGGCCGTCCACCCCGGCCGCCCGCAGGTACCCGGGGTGGAACAGCTCCTTGCCGGTCGTCTTGGGGGGCCGCAGCGCGTAGTACGGCTCCGCGAGCAGCCGGTCGAGCAGCGGCCGGTGCGGCCTGCCCCGCGCGGCCAGCTCCCCGCCCGCGTCGTAGGCCAGCCGGCCGCCGCTGTACTCGCGGGCCGCCGCGTCGAGCAGCGCACAGCCCGGACCCGTGTCGAAGGCGGTGCCGTCCGGGGCGGTCAGATTGGCGATGCCGCCGATGTTCAGCGCGACCGGCGTGCCCGGTCTGCCCCGCAGCCACAACAGGTCCACGAGGCTGACCAGCGGTGCGCCCTGGCCGCCGGCCGCGACGTCCCGGGCGCGGAAGTCGGAGACCACCGGCAGTCCGGTCGCCTCGGCGATCCACGCGGGCTGCCCCAGCTGGAGCGTGCCGTGCACCCGGCCGCCGTCGGCCCAGTGGTAGACGGTCTGGCCGTGCGAGGCCACCAACTCGGATCTTCCGTCGCACAGTTCGCGGTCGGCCCGGCTCGCGGCGGCGGCGAACGCCTGCCCGATCCGGGTGTCGAGGCGGCACACCTCGGCGAGCGGGACACAGGCCGGCGGCAGCGCCGCCGCGAGCGCCTCGCGCAGCTCCTCGTCGTACGGTGCGCTCACCATGCCCAGCGGCCGCAGCACCAGCGTGTCGCCGTCCAGCCGCAGATCCGCGGCCGCCGCGTCGACCGCGTCGTACGACGTCCCCGACATCAGCCCGATCACCCGCACCGGTCAGACCTCCCGTTCCGTACATGTCCCGTCACCGGGCCTCTGGTCTTCCCGCCGCTCGTCACCGGGCCCCTCGGCACGAGGACCTCCCGGTGCGTGGCGTTCCGTCCCCGCCCCTCGCGCAAGCACCAGCGCGCTGGCCGCGCACGCCGCCGCCGCGTAGTAGGCGGGCACGTCCGGGTTCCCGGTCCGCCGTACGACCTCCGTGATGACCAGCCCCGCGCATCCGGAGAACACCGCGTTCGACAGGGAGTAGGCGAGCCCCAGCCCCGTCCAGCGCACCCGCGCCGGGAACATCTCGGCGAGCAGCGCGGGCCCGGGGCCCGCCATCAGCCCGACCACCGCGCCCGCGGCGGCCGTGGCCGCGGCCTTCATCGGGGCCGACGTCCCGTCGTCCTGGAGGAGGTGGAACAGCGGGACCGCCAGAGCGGCCACCAGCAGTGCCCCCGTGAGCATCACGGGCCGCCGGCCGACCCGGTCGCTGAGCAGGCCCGCCGGGAGGATCGCCGCGGCGAAGCCGACGTCGGCCGGCACGGTGGCCAGCAGCGCCTGCCGGACGTCCGCGTGCAGCGCGACCTGCAGATACGAGGGGAGGACGACCAGGAACGTGTATCCGGCCGCCGACCATCCCAGCACCCGCCCGGCGGCGGTCAGCACCACCCGCGCGACGGCTCCCGCGTCGCCCGGCGGGCCGCCGGGCAGGGCGTCCGGGACCCGCGTGAGGGCTCCCGCGCCGTCCGGCGGGCCGCCGGTCAGGCCGTCCCCGGGGCGGGGCGTGTCCTCCAGGCCCACCCGCAACCACAGCGCCACCAGACCGAGCGGCAGCGCCAGCAGGAACGGCAACCGCCAGCCCCAGTCGTCCAGTTGCGCCGGCGTGAGCAGGGTGACCGTCGCCGTCGCGACTCCCGCCCCGGCCAGCAGGCCCAGCGCGACCGTGAACGACTGCCACGCGCCGTACAGCCCGCGCCGGCCGGGCGGGGCGGACTCCGTCATCAGCGCGACCGCGCCGCCGAACTCGCCACCCGCCGACAGCCCCTGGAACACCCTCAGCACGGTCAGCAGCCAGGGCGCCGCCGCACCCGCCGTGGCGTAGGTGGGCAGCATGCCGATCAGCGCGGTCGAGGCCGTCATCAGCGCGATCACGCCGATCAGCACCGGCCGCCGCCCGACCCGGTCGCCCAGCGCGCCGAACAGGGCCGCCCCGAGCGGCCGGAAGAAGAACGCCAGCGCGAACGCGGCGTACGTGCGCACCAGTGCCTCCGGCGCGCCGCCGCCCGCCGGGGTGAAGAACCGGTCGGCCAGCACGGTGGCCAGGAAGCCGTAGACGCCGAACTCGTACCACTCGACGAGATTGCCCACCGAGCCCGCCGCCACCGCCCGCACGGCCCGCGCCCGCGCACGTGAGCCGGCACCCTCGCGCGCAGCCCGGCCCTCGGCGTACCCCGGATGCCCGGCGCTCTCCGCGTGCCTGGTGCTCTCCACGTGCTCTGCGTTCTCCGCGTGCCCGGCGCTCTCCGCGCCCACCGCGCCCACCGCGCGTTGTGTGTGCTGTGCGTTCCGCGCGCCCCGTGCGTCCTCCGTGGTCCCCGCGTGTTCGGAAATCGCTCTCGCTCCCACTCTGTTGACGGTTCGTCGCTTCCGTACCGGCTGGTCGGGCGGCGAGCGCGTCGCCTCGCCGCGCGCTCTTTCACCCGGCGGGGCAACACCTGTCCCGACCAGCCACCACACATCCCACCGGACGGCTACGCTCGTGGTCTGTACGTCATTCGGGCGACCTGGGGAGGTAACGGGATGACGGAGGGACGGCCGTCGACGGCCGGCTCGGCTTCCCTGTGGGAGCGGGACGCCGAGATCGCCACCGTCACCGCGGCGCTCGACGGCCTGTGCGCCGACCGGACGTCCGCGGGGAACCTGCTGGTCTTCCGGGGCGAGGCCGGGCTCGGCAAGACCGCGCTGCTGGCCGAGACCCGCCGTATCGCCGAGCGCCGCGGCTGCGCCGTGTGGTCGGCGCGCGGCGGCGAGACCCTGAGGTCCGTCCCGTTCAACGTCGTACGCCAGTTGCTGCAGCCGGCGCTCATGTCCCTGCTGCCCGAGGAGGCCCGCGAGTACCTCGGCGACTGGTACGACATCGCCGGACCCGCCCTCGGCATAGTGGACCCCGGGGAGGGCAGCGTCGACCCGCAGTACGTGTGCGACGGACTCGTCGCCGCCGTGCGCCGGCTCGCCCGCCGCGAATGGCCGCTGGTCCTGCTCGTCGACGACGCGCACTGGGCGGACCAGGAGACCCTGCGCTGGCTCGCCGCGTTCGCCGAACGCCTCGACGACCTGCCCGTGCTGGTCGTGGTCGCCCGGCGCCCCGCCGAGGTGAACGGCGAGAGCGCACGCCTCCTGGAGGCGGTGGCCGGGGCGGCCGGCCGCCCCGTCAGCAACCTCAGCGCACTCACCCCGGACGCCACCGCCGGACTCACCCGCGCCACCGTCGGCCGGCAGGCCGACGACCCGTTCTGCCGCGAGGTCTGGGCCGTCACCGGCGGCAACCCGTACGACACCGTCGAACTCCTCGCCAAGGTGCAGGACAGCGAGCTCCAGCCGGTCGAGGCCAGGGCCGCCGAACTGCGCGCCCTGAACCGCTCCGCCCGCGGCGGCGGACTCGTCGACCGGCTCAAGGGCCTGGGCATCGAGGCCACCCGGTTCGCGTGGGCGGCCGCCATCCTCGGCACCGGCATCTCCGTCGACATCGTCGCCCGGCTCGCCAGCATGCCCGCCACCACCGCCGAGCGCAGCGCCGAACTGCTGTGCACCGCCCGTATCCTCACCGAGCCCGACCCGGCCGTCGGCGAGGCGGACGCAGGCGACCTGGAGTTCGTCCACCCGCTGATCGCCTCCGCCGTCTACGACTCGATCCCGCCCGGCGTCTGCACCGCCATGCACGGCATCGCCGCCCAGATCGTCACCGAGACCGGGCGCGGCGCCGCCGAGGCGTCCCGGCACCTGCTGAAGGTGCACCCGGACGACGACGAGGAACTCGTCGAGCAGCTGCGCGAGGCGGCCCGCGAACACCTCGCCGTCGGCGCGCCGGACGCGGCCCGCCGCTGCCTGGAGCGCGCCCTGCGCGAGCCGCCCCGGCCCGAGGTGCACGCCCGGGTGCTCTACGAACTCGGCCGGGCCACCCTGCTGACCGCGCCCGCCGTCACCGTCGAGCACCTGCAGAACGCGCTCGCCATCTCCGGCCTCAGCGCCGACGAGCGGGTCGACGCCGTGGTCCGGCTGTCCCAGGCGCTGATCCACAACGACCAGCTGGAGGAGGCCGTCCGCACCGTCGAGGCCGAGGCCGCCCGGCACGCGACGGGCCCGGTCAAGCTGCGGCTGCAGGCCGTGCAGTTCATGTGGGAGGGCATCCACGGCGAGACCGTCTCCCCGGAACGCTCCCGGCGCCTCGCCGAGCTCGCCGCCACCTGCACCGGCCGGGACAACTCCGAGCGTGCGCTGCTGATCCTGCGCGGCTTCGACGCCATGACCCACGGCGAGAGCGCCGAGGAGATCCTCCAGCTGTGCGACCGCGCCCTCGTCAACGGGCGGCTCGCGCCCGGCCTCGGCTGGACCGACGGCGAGTGGGGCATCGAACTGCTGATGATGCTCGGCAGCGCCTACACCTACGCCGACCGGCTCGACCGCGCCGAGAGCCTCTTCGCCGAGGCCCTGCGCGCCTACACCGGTGCCGGCTGGCGCGGCGGCCACCTCTCCCTGGCCAACGCCTTCCTCGGCCTCGCCTACCGCCGACAGGGCCGGCTCAAGGACGCCGAGTCCACCCTGCGCGAGGCACTGGCCCTGGCCGAGCGGGTCGGCCGCGGACTGCCCCTGTACTGGTCGGCGACCTGCGGCCTCGTCGACACCCTGCTGGCCCGCGGCCAGACCAGCGAGGCCTGGTCGATAGCCGAGCAGTACGGGTTCGCCCCGCCCTACCCGTCCACCATCGTGCTCCCCGACATCCGCTCGGTGCGCGGGCGGCTGCTGATCGCGGTCGGCCGTACCGGGGAGGGCATCAACGAGCTGGAGGCAGCCGAGAAGACCGCCGTCTCCCGCGGCGGCCACAACCCCGTCCTCTCGCCCTGGTCCATCGACCTGGCCAAGGCCCTCGCGGGCCAGGACCCGGCCCGGGCGGCCCGACTCGCCGCCGACGCCCGGCGGCAGGCCGAGCGGTTCGGCACGGACACCGCCATCGGCGAGGCCCTGCGCTGCGCGGCCGCCCTGGAGACCGGCCAGCGCGCGGTCGGCCTGGCCGCCCAGGCCGTCGCCTACCTGGAGGCCTCGCCCTGCCAGTACGAGCACGCGGCGGCCCGCGTCGAGTACGGCATCGCCACGCGCTCCACGACCGAGCTCAACCGCGGCCTGGCGCTGGCCCGTTCGTGCGGCGCGGACGGGCTCGCGGCAAAGGCGCGCGAGGTGCTGGAGACGGGGCGGGGACTACACTAGAGCGGACGGCCGCGGCGCACCCGAGGGCGGGGCACCCGAACCCGGTGTGCCCGGACACGGCACCCGAAGACGCCGCGCGGCGGCCGCCCGACGTCGTCCACGACTACCGTTCGTCCCCCTCGACGAGCACCCGCTGGGCCGTGGCGAACGCAACCAGGTCTTCCTCGCTCCGCTCTCCGCCGACGAGCAGGCGCTCTTCTTCGACCTGATCCGCCGGGTCGCCGACGCCGCCGAGGACCTGCGCAACCCCGCCGAGCCGTCGGCGGCCGTGACGGAGGACCCGCGCAACCCGGCCGGGTGGGCGGAGGGCGTGCCGGAGGGCCCGCGCAACCCGGCCGGCCGGGCCGGCGGCGGCCGGGCGGGAGGGCTGAAGCGGGGCTCCGGGGGCCTGGAGCGTGCCGCGTCAGGAAGGTGCCGCCGCGAACACCACCCACACCTGGCCGTCGGCGAAGTCCATCCGGCCGCCGTCCGGCGCCGTGAACGTCGTACCGTCCGTCGCGCCCGGCCGGGACCAGGTGGCGTCGAAGGACCGCCCGTCCCGCAGGACCACGGCCTTTCCGGAGCCGACCGTCTCGGTGTACGGCGTGTGGTTGCCGAGCACGTCGTGATACCGGGACGAGCGGACCTTCACGTACTGCACGACGACCGTCGGCGGCGCCAGCCGCCGTCCACCGGTGGTCACCGTGGGCGTGCCGTCCATCGAGACCTGCCAGCCGCCCTGCCGCGCGGACCAGGTGAAGGTGAACCGGGCCGCGGGGTAGCGCACGGTCCGCGAGGACTCGGGCCTGCCCCCGGTGGGAGCGGGGCCGTAGCGGAAGCCCGTGGTCAGCGCGCCCCTGCCGGGAGCGGAGCGCAGGAGCCGGTCGGGGCGCAGGTACAGGTTGTGCGGCGCGGCCCGGCCGGTGCCCCGGTAGTAGGCGGCGCCCGCCTCGTCCGGCGACTCGGCCCGCAGCGGAGCCCGGTGGATCAGCGGCAGCAACTTGCGCTGGGCCCCCGAGAAGGCCAGCGTCGGTTCGTCGAACTGGCGCAACAGTTCGAGGTCGGACTCGCGGGCGCTGCGCACCGGCCCGACCGACTTCGGCAGCCGGGTGGCGTACACCGCCATCAACCGGCTCAGACCGCCCTCGACCTGCTCCGCGTACACGACGTCCGCCGCGTCCAGCCCCGTCTGCGGGCGGGCCGCCGGGACGTTGTCGATCTTCACGGCGAGCGGGGAACCGGATGCGGCCGAGCCGGACGGCGACGGCGACGACGGCTGCGTGGAGGCCGCGGTCCGGTGCGGCGCGCGGGCGTCGTCGGGCGGGCCGTGCCGGGAGCAGCCCGTCGCCGGTGAAAGCGTCACCAGGGCGGCGGCAAGTACCGCCACCGGCGCGATTCTTCGGGGACGCGCCCCGTGTCCCATGCCCACCGTTGTCACCCCGTTCGTATCTGTCGATTGTGTGCTCGTCGGGTCGTCTTAGGCCATACTTCGTCGGCCTTACCCGTTCGGCGCCGATCGCGCGCGCCCAGTGAGCCGAACGGGCTGCGGCCCGGGGGCTGCGGGGCGGGGGAG
>NZ_JAJSZC010000096.1:0-27683 GCF_036815105.1 Streptomyces sp. IBSBF 3136 | reverse complement strand
GAGGGGGGCGGGGCCGTGGTGGGGCACGGCCCTCCTGACTCCCGGAGGGGAACCGGTCGTCACCAGGTGACGGGCAGCTCCTCCAGGCCGTACACGAGGGTGTTCTCGCGGAAGCGCACGTCCTCGACCGGCACGGCGAGGCGGAGCGTGGGGAAGCGGGCGAAGAGCAGGCTCAGGCACACCTCCAGCTCCATGCGGGCCAGCGAGGCGCCGGGGCACAGGTGGGCGCCGAAGCCGAAGGCGAGGTGCCCTGAGGCGTTGCGGTGGATGTCCAGGCGGCCCGCGTCGGGGTAGACCGACTCGTCGTGGTTGGCGCCGGGGATCGCCACGATCACGCCCTCGCCCGCGCGGATGCGCGCCCCGCCCAGCTCCACGTCGGCGACCGCGGCCCGCACCTGGTTGTCCTGCGAGATGGACCAGTAGCGCAGGAGCTCCTCGACGGCCGGCTTGTACAGGCCCGGGTCGGCCCGCAGTTCGGCGAGCAGGGCCGGGTCGCGCAGCAGGCTGAGGACGCTCAGGCTGATCTGATGGGCGGAGGTCTCGTGCCCGGCGACCAGGAAGAACCGGGCCATGGCGACGAGCTCCTGGTGGGTGAGCTCCCCGGTCGCCACGTAGCGGGTGACCAGCCGGCTGATCAGGTCGTCCCGGGGTTCGGCGGTGCGCCGGGTGGCGAGCCGGTCGAGGTATCCGGTCATCTCGACGAACGCGCCGTAGGTCTCCTCGGGGGTAGCGTCCTGGGAGAGGATGACCCGGCTCTGCTCGGTGAAGGTGGCCTCGTCCTCCTCCGGGACGCCGAGCATCCGGGCGATCACCAGGGAGGGCAGCCGTACCGCGAAGTGCTCCACCAGGTCGACCGGGCGCGGTCCCCGCTCCAGCTCGTCCAGCAGCCGTTCGACGAGGAGTTCGACCTCGGGGCGCAGGGCGCGGGTGCGGCGGGCGGTGAACTCGGTCATGGCCATGCGGCGCAGCCGGCCGTGTTCGGCGCCGTCCATGCGGTTGAACGACATCACGCCGGGCTCGGGCGGGAGCTGGATCCGGATCGGGAAGCCGGGCTTCTGGTCGTCGGCGCTGAAGCGGTTGTCGTTGAGCACCTGGCGGACGTCCGCGTGCCGGGTGACCAGCCAGGCCTCGCCGCCGCGTATCCGCACCTTCAGCGGGGCCTCCTTGCGCAGGCCCTCGTACGCGTCCGGTGGCGCGTAGGGGCAGGAACGTGGCATCGGCCACTCGGGCAGTTGCTGCTCGCATTCGGACATGGTGTTCCCTCCGTTGGCTGGTTCCCTTGGCCGGTTCCCAGCGTTGGAGACATCCTGATGAGCGCCACTGACGGTTTTCTGATGGATGACTGACAGGTTTTCAGCCAGTCAATGGCTGGTTTTCTGTTGGTAAAGGCGGTCGGCCGACTTTCTTCTTCGCGCCCGGCCCCCCGTCGGGCGTTCGGTACTCCGGGCGTCCCGGAACAGCGGAACGGGGGCCGGCGTGTTCCGCCGGCCCCCGTCGGGCCCTCGTACCGGACGTCCGTCAGACGGCCTCCGGCGCGGCCGCGGCCGGCCCGGACGCCTGTGCCCGCGGCAGCAGCTGCACCAGAGCGGCCACCAGGACGCAGATCGCGGCCTGGACGAACAGGCTGGTGCCGAACGCGTGGGCGTAGGAGTGGGCACCGGTCTCGTGCCCGGCGACGCTGAAGAAGACGACGCCGATCACCGCGATGCCGATGGCGTTGCCCATCTCCTGGGCGGTGGAGAAGACACCGGAGGCGGCGGCCGCGTGGTGCGGGGCCACGCCCTCCAGGACCAGCGAGGTCAGCGGGGCGACGACGAAGCCCATGCCGACCCCGCCGAGCACCATGGCCGGGATGCACCAGCCGACGGAGCCGCTGGTGTCCAGGTGCCACACGGTCTCGGCCAGCGCCACGTCACCCGCCGCGAGCAGCAGCGCGCCCAGGGCCAGGACCTGCTTGCCCAGCTTGGCCGCGACCTTGGGCGCCTGCACCGAGCCGATGAAGAAGCCGAGGCCGAGCGGGATGAACAGCAGCCCGGAGCGCAGCGCGGACTGGCCGCGGCCCTCCTGCAGGTACAGCGCGAGGACCAGGAAGAAGGAGGCCATCGCGGCGAAGAAGACCAGCAGGGAGACCACGCCCACGCCGAACGCGCGGTCCTCGAAGAGGCTCGGGTTGACCAGCGGCGACCTGCCGCGGGCGGCCTTGCGGCGCTGGGTGTACCAGAACACGGCGAGCAGCGGCACGGCGGCGGCCAGGCACTCCCAGGTCCAGGTGGGCCAGCCCTGCTCGCGGCCCTCGACCAGCGGCAGCACCACGGCGGTGAGGCCGGCGGTCACGAGGACGACACCGGTCAGGTCGAGTCCGGTGTGCCCGTCGGCGCGGGACTCGGGCACCAGTTTGGGGGTCAGCAGCAGGACGACGGCGCCGATCGGCACGTTGATCAGGAAGATGGTCCGCCAGTCCCAGCCGAACACGTCCGCCTTGATCAGCAGACCGCCGATCAGCTGGCCGAAGACGGCCGAGGCACCCAGGGTCAGGCCGTAGGCGTTGAACGCCGCGACCCGGGCCTTGCCCGCGTAGGTCGTGGTCAGGATGCCGAGGACCTGCGGGATGACCAGGGCGGCCGCGGCGCCCTGCACCGCGCGCGCCGCGATCAGCTCGCCCATGTTCGGCGCGATGCCGCACGCCAGCGAGGCGAGCGTGAACAGCGCGAGACCGATGGAGAAGATCCGCCGGCGGCCGTAGAGGTCGCCGAGCCGGCCGCCGGTGATCAGCATGGCGGACAGGCCGATGTTGAAGGTCGCGGCGACGAGCTGGATCTCGGCGCTGGTGGCGTGCATCCCGCGCTGCAGCGAGGGGATGGCCACGTTGACGATGAAGAAGTCGAGGTTGGTGATGAACAGGCCGGCCAGCACGACCAGGAGCGCGCCCCAAGGGGGTGCGCCGGCCGCCTCCTCGATGTCCGGTGGCGGTGCGGCCGAGGCCGCGCTGCCGGTCAGTTCCGCTTCGGTGGTCATGGACGACCCTCCTAGGTCGTTTCGTGCTGGTGGGGTTGACGGCCGAGGGTGTCCGTGACGCACGGCAGGGCACGGGACGGCACCCGTTACGGTCATCGGGTCACTGTCCCGCGCCCTGCTGACACGGCGCTGACACGGCCTCGTCGGCTCAGCTCACGGTGGTGGCCACGGCCCGCTGCAGCCGGTGCGCGAAGTGCGCGGTGACGGCCTGCGCGTGGGTGTCGATGTAGAAGTGGCCGCCCTCGTACTCGTTGTGGCCCAGATAGGCGGGGGTGCGGCCGGCCCAGTGCGTCATGGCGTCCGGGGCCTCCTGGAGCGGGTCGCTGCGGCCGCCGTAGGAGGCGAGCGGGCAGCTGACGCCTGCGCCGTCGTCGTCGTAGTCCCCGGCGACCCTGAGGTCGGAGCGGAGCGCGGGCACGACGAGCGCGAGCATCTCGGGGTTGTCGTAGACCTCGGCCGGGAAGGAGCCCAGCTTCTTGATCCACTCGACCAGTTCGGGTTCCGGCATCCGGCTCTGCTCCTCGGTCGGCTTGAAGAAGCCCACCGGCGACCAGCCGGACATCCCGACCATCACCGGTGTCCGGCCGCCCTCCTCCTCCATCCGGATCGCCAGCCGGAACGCGAGCTGGGCGCCGAGGCAGTGGCCGAAGAACGCGAACGGGCGCTCGTCGAGGTCGTTGAGGACGGCCTCGTGCAGGGCCTCGAGCAGCGGCCAGAACTCCTCGTAGGTCGGCTCCTCCCGGCGGTTGTGGCGGCCGGGCAGGGTGACGGCCTGCGGGGAGATGTCCGGCGGCAGCAGCCGTTCCCAGTCGCGGTAGATGATGGCGCCGCTGCCCGCGTGGGGCAGCAGGAACAGCCGGATCGAGGCGTCGGGCGAGGGCTCCACGGGGTGGAACCAGTGCCCCTCGCTGGACATCTGGCTGCCGATGGTGCCTATGGCGGAGGTCACGACTGCGTACTCCCAACGGTGGTGGACGGACCGAGGGCGCGTACCGCGGGCAGCAGCACCTCGGCGATCTCCTTCAACTGCGGCTCGGGGTCGAGGGATCCGATCCGCACGACCAGGTGCCGGGCACCGGCGCGGACGTACCCGCCGAGCCACTCGGCGCACTTCTCGGCGCTGCCCCAGGCGTACGCCTGGATGCTGCTCATCTGCTCCAGCGAGCGGCCGTAGTAGTGGCTGATGTAGTGCTCCAGTTCGGCCCGGGCAGCGCGCTCGTCGCTGTTCACCGTCACCGTGGCGTACAGCGCCGGGGTGACCGTGCGGCCCGCCTCCTCGGCGAGTTCGGCGATGCGGTGGCTGGCCCGGCCGTAGGCGTCGACGTCCGGCAGGAAGGGCAGCCAGCCGTCGTAGCGGGTCGCCGCGCGGGCGAGCACCTTGGGGGTGTCGCTGCCGGCCAGCCACAGCGGCGGACCGCCGGGGACCGCGGGCGACGGGAGCCGGTCCAGGTGCTCCGACTGCCAGTACTTGCCCTGGAACTCGGCGGGTTCGCCCTCCTCGCCCGAGCGCCACGCCGTGCGCCACAGCGCGGTGATCTCGTCCAGGCGGCCGACCCGGCCCTGGAAGGAGGCGCCGACGGAGGCGAACTCCTCCTCCGTCTCGGCCATGGGGAAGCCCGAACCGAGGCCGAGGATCAGCCGGTCGGCGGCGACGTGGCTGAGGCTCGCGATCATGTTGGCGCCGATGAGGGGGTGGCGCAGGGCCGGGGTGAGGGCGGCGGTGCCGACGGTGATCCGCCGGGTCGCCGCCGCGGCGGCCGAGAGGACGACGAGGGGGTCGAGGCGCGGGCGCGCGGTGAGCGAGTCACCCGCCCACAGGGAGTCGAACCCGAGGTCCTCGGCCTGCCGGGCGAAGTCCAGCAGGGGGGCCGCCGCGTAACTGCCGTTGATGGCCTGCTCCCGGGTGGGCAGCAGGATGCCGATCCGCAGGGGCTCGGTGCTCATGGACGAGTCCTTCTCGACGAGGGGCTTGGAGGATGACGTCATACGGTGCTCGCCAGCGGGTCCCTGGCCGGCGCCGTCAGCCGCTCCCGCACCGCGCGGCGCAGGATCTTGCCCGAGGGGTTGCGGGGCAGCGACTCGGCGAAGTGGTACGTGCCCGGGATCTTGTAGTCGGCGATCCGGCCGCGCAGGGACAGCAGGAGCTCGCGAGGGGTGGCGCTCACGCCGGGCCTGAGCACCACCACGGCGTGCACGCTCTCGCCCCAGCGGTCGTCGGGGAGCCCGACGACGGCGGCGTCCGCGACGGCCGGGTGGGCGGCCAGCGCCTTCTCCACCTCGGCCGGGTAGATGTTCTGGCCGGCGACGATGATCGTGTCGTTGATGCGGTCGCACAGGTGCAGGTAGCCGTCCTCGTCGAGGTAGCCGGCGTCGCCCATGTGCAGCCACTCCCCCACCAGCGTGCGGGCGGTGGCCTCGGGCAGGTTCCAGTAGCCGAGCATCCGGGAGGGGGCGCGCACGCAGATCTGGCCGATGGCGCCGGGCGGGAGCGTCTCACCGTCGGGGCCGACCACCTTGACCTCGTTGCCGGGGCAGGGCTTGCCGACGGAGGTGAGGACCGTGCTGCCCGGGTGGTGCGCCTCGGGCGGCAGGCACACCGCCACGCTGCCGGTCTCGGTGCTCGCGTAGATCTGCGCGAACTCGCAGCGGTAGGTCTCCAGGCACTGCTTGAGCAGCGTCTCGGACATGGGCGCCGCGCCATAGGCGATCTTGCGCAGGGACGCGAACGCCTCGGGACCCGCGCCGCGTTCGGCCGCCATCGCCTGGAGCATGGCCGGTGCGGCGAAGGTGGTGGTGACGCGGTGGGCGCGGATGAGGCGCACCGCCTCCTGCGGGTCGAACTGCGGCATGATCACGTTGGTGCCGCCGGCGTTGAAGGTGTGCAGGAACCAGCCGATGCCGGCCACGCCGAAGCCCGGCAGGGAGATCAGCGCCACGTCCTCGGGCAGCCAGTCGATCCAGTCCACGCCCCGTTCGCGGCTGGCGTGCGGCAGCGTGAAGAAGCTGCGGTGGGCCAGGACCGCGCCCTTGGGCAGGCCGGTGGTGCCGCTGGTGTAGATCTGGATGACCGCGTCGTCCGGTCCGGTGCCCGGCGCCGGGTCGGTGTCGGGCTGGTCGGCGGCCCAGGCCGGCAGGCCCGCGCCACGGGCGGGTTCGCCGTCCGCGTCGGTGCCGTCGACCCGGATCACCCGGCGCAGCCCGCGCAGCTGGTGCCGGACGGTGGCGACGGTGTCCCAGAACTCGTCGTCGACGAAGATCAGCGCGGCGCCGGAGTCGCGCAGGATGTGGTCGACCTCGCTCGGGGTGAGCCGCCAGTTGACCGGCACCAGGACGGCGCCCGCCTTGGCACAGGCGATCATCACCAGGTAGTAGTTCGCCGACTCGCGGCCCAGGTACGCGACCCGGTCGCCGCGCCCGACCCCGCTGGCGCGCAGGGCGTGCGCGGCCCGGTTGCTGTCGCGGTGCAGCTTCTCGTAGGTGGTGACCAGGCCCTCGCAGATGATCGCGGGGTGGTCCGGGCGGCTCCCGGCGTGGGCGCGGGCGGCGTGGTGGAGCGTCCAGCGCTCCCTCGGTGTCTCAGTCATCGTGGTTTCCCGTCCCTTGGGGCTGTTCAGGCCGCCGGCACCGGGCCGAGCTGCCCGTCGACGAACTGGGCCAGCGCGCGGACCGTGGGGTGGTCGTGGGTGAGGGAGGCCGGCAGGGGCAGCCGGAAGGTCTGCTCCAGGGCGGCCTTGACCTGCTGGGCCATCAGGGAGTCGAGGCCCAGCGACACGAACTCGGTGGAGACGTCCAGCTCGTCACCCTCCTCCAGGTGCAGGACGGCGGCGACCTTCTCGCGGACCACGCCGGTGACGGCGGCCAGGCGTTCGGCGGCGGGCAGCGCGGCCAGCGCCTTGAGGTCGAGGCCGGTGCCGTCGTCGTCGGGTGCCTGCCGGGCCAGCCGGTCGAAGAACAGGTCGCCGGTGACGCTGCCCGAGACGTAGCGGTCCCAGTCGAACTCGCCGACGATCCGCTGGGTTCGCGGCCGTCCCCACAGCCGGGCCAGGGTGTCCAGGGCCCGGGTCGGGGAGAAGAAGCGGACGCCGCTGCGTTCGATCTCCTGGCTGAGGTGCTCCTCGAGGCGGGCCGACATACCGACCCGGGCCCAGGCGCCCCAGTTCACCGAGAGCCCCGGCACCCCGCGCCGGCTGCGCCACTCGGCGAGGGCGTCGAGACCGGCGCTCGCGGCGGCGTAGTGGCCCTGGGTGGCGCCGCCGAGGACGGAGGCGATGGAGGAGTAGGTGACGAAGAACTCCAGCTCGGGGAAGGACTCCTCGGCGGCTTCGTGCAGCAGCCAGCCGCCGTACGCCTTCGCCGCGAGCTGGGCGTCGATCGACTCCCAGGTCAGCTCGGAGACCAGCTTCTTGTCGTAGGAGCCGGCGGCGTGCACGATCCCGCCGAGCGGGTACGGGCCGGCCGTGACGTGGCGGACCAGGCGCTGGACGTCCTGGGAGCGCGAGATGTCGGCGCGTACGACGTCGATCTCGGCGTCGGCGGCGAGGTCCGCGAGGACCTCGGAGGCCTCCTCGGTGGCCCGGCCGCTGCGGCTGACCAGGGTCAGGTGCCGGGCGCCGAGGGCGACCAGCTTGCGGGCGGTGACCAGGCCGAGGCCGCCGAGACCGCCGGTGACCAGGTAGGTGCGGTCCGCCCGCAGGCCGGTGGGGCCCTCGTCGGCGGGGTCGCCGCGGTCCTCGGCCGGGTCCTCGGGGAGCGTCACCCAGGCGCGTCCGGCGGGGTCGGCCAGGGCGGTGCGCAGGGCCTCGCCGGTCTCGTCCAGCCGGAAGGCGGGCGCGGTGTCGTCGGAGCCGGTGGCGTGCACGACGGCCACGGCGGGGACGGTGAGGGTGGAGCGGAACGTGCCGTCGTGGCGGACGAGGACCTCGTCGCCGGCCGCGAAGCCGGTGCCGCCGGCGGCGGCGAGGACCGTGCCGCGGGCCAGCCGGCCCAGCAGCGGAGGGGGTTCCTCCTCGGTCCCCTCGGCCCCCTCCTCCTCCGCGCGTTCGGCGCGGCCGGTGTCAAGGGCGGTGCGGGCGTCCTCGGCGGTCAGGCCGACGGCGCGTACCTTGACCTGGACCTCCTCGGCCCCGGGCGCACGGTCGGCGGCCGCGGCGAGCGCCAGGTCGGACAGGTCGCCGGAGTCCGGGGCGCGCAGCTCGAAGCCTCCGGTCCAGGTGAGGGTGGAGTCACCGGCGAGCAGCCGGCGCACGTAGCGGCGGCCGGGGCGGTGGGCGACCTGGTACTCGCCGGCCGGCTCGGCCCGCCACTCCTCGGCGAGCGGGGCGAGGCCGCTGCCCGGGGCGAGGTCCACGAGGGTCGTACGGTACTGCGGGTACTCGGTGAGCAGCACCCGGCCGAAGCCCCACAGGGTGGCCGCGCCGAGGTGGCCGCCGTCGCCGGCCGGGTCGCCGGGCAGCCACTGGGCGCCCTCGGTGACCAGCCAGAGCCGGGGCGGCCGGGACGCGCCGGAGGCGTCCAGCGCGCCGACCAGTGCGAGCAGTTCGCGGTAGTTGTCCTCGCACTCCGCGCGCAGCCGGCCGTCCGACATCGGGGACGGCAGCTGCCGCCAGACCCGGCAGACGTCGGTCACCGTGGGGTCTTCCAGGGCCGCCTTGAGGTCGGTGAGGTCGGGCAGCCAGGTGACCTTCAGGCCGGGCTCGGCGGCGAGTTCGGCGGCCCGGACCGCGGACGGGTCGAGCAGGACCACGTGCCGGGCGGGCGCGTTCTGCCCGTCGGGCAGCGCCCGGCGCACCCAGTCGGGGCGGTGCAGGAACTGGCGGCGGCCGCCGCGGCCCTCGGGCCGGGCCATGCGCACACCCAGCAGTTCGGCGACCGGTTCGCCGTTCTCCAGCAGCAGCACGTCGGCCAGCCGCCGGTCCTGCTCGCCGCGGACCCGGGCGAGGACCCGCAGGTTCTCGCCGCGCGGCTTGCGGAAGTGCCGTACGGAGGTGATCTCGCGGGGCACGAAGACCGGGCCCTCGGGGTCGAGGACGACCAGCGCCTGGACGGCGGCCTCCAGCAGTTCCGCCGGGACGTGCTCGACGGCGGTGGCGTCGCGGCCGGTCAGCTCGCCGGTGACCAGGCCGTCGGCGTGCCGGGCGGCGCGCAGCAGGAGCCGCATGCGGGGGCCCTGGGGGCGGCCGACGGAGGCGAGGTCGGTGTAGATGTCCTCGTCGTCGATGAGCTGGCCGCCCGGGGCGAGGCCGGCGTCCAGCTCGGCCAGTTCGGACACCGGCACCAGGGGTTCGGGGTCGGCGGAGACCACGGCGGTGGCGTGCAGGTTCTCCTCGCCGCCGACGACCGTGAACACCTCCACCTCGGCGCCGCCGCCGGGGCGCGGCCGCCAGCGGGTGGTCAGCGCGATCACGGTCTCGGCGGGCAGCTCCAGCGGGGCGAGCAGCCTGAGGTCGCGGACGGCGGAGCGGGCGTGGCCCTGGACCGCGTCCTGCGCGGCGAGCAGCAGGTCGACGTAGGCGCCGGCGGGCAGGACGGTGCGGCCGCCGTCGGCGAGGTCGGCGAGCGCGCCCAGTTCCTCGGTGGTGAACTCGGCGTTGAACTCGCGCACTCCGCTGGCGAACCGCTCCTCGACGCCGAGCAGCAGGTGCCGTGCGGTGCCGTTCGCGGCGGACTTGCGGGGGGTGACGGAGGGCAGCCAATAGCGCTTGCGCTGGAAGGCGTAGGTGGGCAGGTCCACGCGGGCGGGCGCGGGGTGCCCGGCGTGGTAGTCGGCCCAGGAGACGCCCAGTCCGGCCGCGTAGTAGTCGGCGAGCGCGGTGAGGGTGGTGGCGGTGGTGGTGTCCCGGCGGCGCAGGCTGGCCAGCCACAGGTGGTCCTCGACCGTGACGGCGCGCCGGGCGAGCGCGGTCAGCCCGGCTTGCGGGCCGATCTCGATCAGGGCGTGCCGGCCGCGCTTGGCGACGGCGCGGATGCCGTCGAGGAAGCGCACCGGTTCGCCGATGTGCCGCACCCAGTAGTCGGGGTCGCCGATCTCGCGGAAGCGGGCCAGACGTCCGGTGACGTTGGAGATGATGCTGATCTTCGGCTCGTGGAAGGTGATGCCGTCGAGAGCGGCGCGGAAGTCGTCGTAGACCTCGGCCATCAGCGGGGAGTGGAAGGCGTGCGAGACCTTGAGGCGGTCGACGCGCACTCCCCTGCCCTCCAGGATGCCGACGACCTCGTCGAGCGCTGCCGTGGCACCGGAGACGACCGTCTGGTCGGGGGCGTTGATCCCGGCCAGGGCCAGGTCCGGACGGCCCTCCAGCAGCGGGGCGACCTCCTCGACGGGGGCGGCGACGGCGGCCATGCCGCCCTCGGCGCGCACCGCCTGCATCAGCCGGCCGCGGGCGGCGACCAGCCTGACCGCGTCGGGCAGGCTGAACAGGCCGGCCACGGCGGCGGCGACGACCTCGCCGATGCTGTGCCCGATCAGCACGTTGGGGCGCACGCCCCACGCCATCCACTGCAGGGCGAGCGCGTACTCCAGGGTGAACAGCGCGGGCTGGGTGTACTCGGTGCGGTCGATCGCCCCGGGGTCGTCGGCGGTGCCGAGCAGCAGGTCGCGCACCGAGCCGTCGAGGTGCTGGGCGAACAGCCGGTCGCAGGCGTCCACCTGGGCGCGGAAGACGGGCAGTGCCGCGTAGAGGGCGGCGCCCATGCCGGCGTACTGGGAGCCCTGGCCGGTGAACATGAACGCGGTCTTGCGGATGCCGGTGGGGCCCTCGTGCTCGGCCTCGGCGGTCTTGTCCAGCAGCCGGACGAGGGCGGCGCGGTCGGCGACGGGGGCGGCGACGCGGTAGGGGTGGTGGGTGCGGGTGGTGTTGGCGCTGTGGCACAGCGCGGGCACCGGCAGGTCCGGCCGCTCGTCCAGCAGCCGCCGGTAGTCCGCGGCGAGTTCGCGCAGCGCGGTGGCGTTCTTCGCGGACAGGGTGAACAGCGGTGCGGCGCCGTCCTCGGCGGCCGGGCGGGCGGCCGGCTCGGGGGCCTGTTCCAGCACCACCGCGCCGATGGTCCCGGCGAACCCGAAGCTGTTGACGACCGCGCGCCTGACCTCGGCGTCCCACGGCTCGCAGGCGGTGGGGACCCGCACCGGGTACAGGTCCCAGGGGATGCGGCCCGAGGGGGTGTTGAGGTTGATGTGCGGGTAGATCGTGCCGGAGCGCAGCTGGAGCACGGTCTTGATGACGCCGACGATGCCGGAGGCCGGCTCCATGTGGCCGAGGTTGGTCTTCACCGAACCGACCAGCACCGGGTGGTCCTTGGTGTGGGAGTCGACGAACACGTCGCCGATGGCGCCGAACTCGATGGGGTCGCCGAGCGGGGTGCCGGTGCCGTGCGCCTCGACGTACTGGATGTCCTCGGGCGCGAGGTGGGCGGCGGCCAGGGCAGTGCGGATGACCTTCTCCTGGGCGGGGCCGTTGGGCACGGTCAGGCCGGCGCTGTCGCCGTCCTGGCCGACGGCGGTGCCGCGCACCAGGGCGAGGACGCGGTCGCCGTCGCGCTCGGCGTCGGAGAGCCGCTTGAGGACGACGATGCCGCAGCCCTCGGCGCGCGCGTAGCCGTCGGCGGCTTCGTCGAAGGTCTTGCACTGCCCGTCCGGGGAGAGCATCTGGGCGTTGGAGAACATCACCGGGATGCGCGGGTGGTGCAGGGCGTTGACGCCGCCGCACAGCGCGATGTCGGTCTCGCCGGCGCGCAGGGCGTTGGCCGCGAGGTGCAGCGCGACCAGGGAGGACGAGCAGGCGGTGTCGACGCTCATGCTGGGGCCGCGCCAGCCGAGGAAGTAGGACAGGCGCCCGGACAGCGGGAACATGGTGATGCCGGAGGCGAGGTGGCCGTCGAGTTCCTCGTACGGCAGTGAGTCCAGTTCGAGCGCGTAGTCGATGGAGCTGGCGCCGATGTAGACGCCGCCGTTGCCGCGGCGCAGCGGTGCGGGGTCGATGCCGGCGTGCTCCAGTGCCTGCCAGGCGGTCTCCAGCAGCAGCCGCTGCTGGGGGTCCATGTAGCGGGCCTCCTTCGGGGAGATGTTGAAGAAGGCGGCGTCGAACGTGTCGATGCGGTCCAGGAACCCGCCGGCCGAGGCGTGGATCTTGCCCTTGTCGTCGGGTCCCTCGGGGGTGAACGCGTCGACGTCCCAGCGGTCCCGGGGGATCGGCCGGATTCCGCTGCGGCCCTCCTTCAGGAAGGCGTCGAACTCGTCGGGCGAGCCGCTGCCGCCGGGGAACCGCAGACCGATTCCGACGATCGCGACCGGCTCGGGCGCCTGCTCTGATTCCTTACGCGGCATGGAACGACTCCTCAAGCTTCCTGAATGGCCTGGGTCAGGTGGTCCACGAGATGGGCGATCGTCGGCTCGTTGAAGAGCACGTTGACGTTGATCGACAGATCCAGGAGCTGTTCCAGGCTCTGCCGTATCTCGGTCAGCCGCAGCGAGGTGAGGCCGAGATCGAAGTAGCTGACGTCGACGGGAAGGTCCTCGGCGTCGTCCATGAGCAGGACGGCCCGGAATTTCTCCAGGACGATTGACTCGATCTCTTCGGCGAGTTCACTGCGCGGCAGGTCGCGCAATCGCTCGATCGTGCTGTCGACAGGTGGCATGCGGCCATGCAAGCAGCGCCGGCTGACGCCCCACTGACGGCCCGAGAGCGCTCCCGTGGCCGGATCGGTCCGGTCAGTCACGTGTCAGCGCGGGGTCAGATTCCGCTGTCAGGCTCGCATTGCTTCAAGAAATCCACACGCCATATCCGAAAGGCTGAAGATGCTTCGCGAAGCCGCGCAGGAGGAGAGTGCTGAGGCACCTTCCGGATTGAAGAGTTACGACCTCTACATCGCGGGCAAGGACGTCGCCGGGGACGGGTGGGTCTACACCGTCAGCGGCCGTTCCCTGCTGGAAGACGTTTTCACGAGCGTCAGCCTGAAGCGCACCCTCGAACAGGACCCCGAGTCCGAGGCGGCCCAGCACCCCTATGTCGTCGGGCGGTGCGCGATCGCCGACGACTCCGCCATCGACCTGGCCACCCAGGCGGCCGCCGCGGCCGCCCCCGACTGGGCCGCCGTGCCGCTGGAGCGGCGGATGCGGCTGGGCACCCGGTTCCGCGAGGAACTGATCAAGCACCAGGACGAGTTCCTGCGCATGCTGGTCGCCGAGTCCCACCCCGTGAAGCTGGCCCGCTGGGAGCTGAGCTGCCTGCTGCAGATCTACGCTCCGGGCTCCCTGCGCTGGTACATGAAGCAGATGCGGGTCGAGAAGGAGTACAACGGCCGCAAGCTGATCCTGCACCGCCAGCCCGACGGCGTGGTCGCCTTCAACCCGCCGCAGAACGCCCCGCTGCCGAGCGCCGCCCTGTGCGTGCTGGCGCTGATGGCCGGCAATGCCGTCGTCGTGCGGGCGCCCCGCAGCATCGCGCTGTCCACCATGTGGCTGCTGCGCGACATCGTCGCCCCGCTGCTGGAGGAGATCGACGCGCCGGCCGGTGTGCTCAACGCGGTGTGCTCCAACCCGAAGCAGACCATGGACCGCTGGATCGCGGACCCGCTGATCAACGACATCTTCTACATCGGCGGCAGCCAGGAGGGCCTGCGCTTCGAGCAGCAGTGCGTGGCGCACGGCAAGAAGCCGATCCTCGAACTCGCCGGCAACGACGGCATCGTGGTCTGGAAGGACGCCGACGTGAAGTGGGCGGCCGAGGCCATCACGGAGTCCTTCTACGGCTCGGGCCAGATCTGCATGGTGCCCAACTACGTGCTGGTGCACCCGGAGGTCGCCGAGGCGCTGATCGCCGAGGTGAAGGAGCAGGTCAAGGGCATCAGGCCGGGCCTGCCCGAGGAGGAGGACGTGCTGCTGTCGCCGGTCAGGCGCAGCGAGCGGTTCTTCCGGCTGCTGCGCCAGGCGCTGGACAACGGCGCCGAGCTGGTCACCGGCGGCAACCGCACCGAGGTCGACGGCACGGTCTCCGAGACCGGTGTGTTCCTGCAGCCGACGGTGGTGCGGGTGGACGGCCTGGACCGGGCCCGGACCTACGACGTGGTCCGGGAGGAGACCTTCTTCCCGCTGATCCCGATCGTGGTCCCCGACCGCGACAACGACGACGCGCTCCTGGAGGCGTTCCTCCAGTTCGTCAACAGCAACGACTACGGGCTGCGCAACTCGCTGTGGTCGCGCTCGGACCACGTCATCGAGACGTTCGTGCGCCGGGTCGTCAACGGCGGCCTGCTGAAGGTCAACGACTCCCACATCGGCTTCCTGCCGTACCTGCCGAGCCACGGCGGCACCGGCCGCACCGGCGGCGCGTTCGGCGAGGCCAACTACCCGATGCTCAAGACCTCCCACGTCCAGGGAGTCAGCATCGCCCGCGACGTGAGCCCGTACGACGCGGTCTTCGGCGCCTGACCGCCCGTCCCGAAGTCTCCCGGAGGTTTCCCGTGCGTTCCCTCGATGCTGCCCGGACCGTCTGCGAGCGGTTCCACCCCGGACTGCTCAAGGAGCTGGAGCAGATCCCCTACACCGAGCGGGAGCGGCCCGGCAGCCCGGTGATCGACCTGTTCCGCATCCACGGCGGGGTCGGTCTGCTCATACCCGAGGCCTACGGCGGCCACGGCGCCGCCCCGCTCGAGGCGCTGCGGGTCCAGCTGGCCCTCGGTGCCGTGTCACCGTCCCTGGTCGCGGCCGTGTCCATGCACCACTTCACCGCCGCCATGCTGTACTCGCTGGCGGTCAAGTCCGGCCGGCTCACCGGCGCGCAGACCGAGCTGCTGCACCGGATCGTGCCGGAGCAGCAGGTGATGGCCTCCGGCTGGGCCGAGGGCCGTACCGCGCAGAACATCCTGAAGCCGGCCGTGACCGCGCGTCCGGTCGAGGGCGGGTTCCTGCTGTCCGGCTCGAAGAAGCCGTGCAGCCTGTCCCGTTCCATGAGCCTGCTCACCGCGTCGATCGCCATCCACGGCGAGGAGGGCGGCGAGCCCGAGCTGGCACTCGCCCTGGTGCCCGCCGACGCGCCGGGCATGTCGGTGCACGACTTCTGGGGCAACGACCTGCTGGCCGGCGCCGAGAGCGAAGAGGTCCGCCTGGAGGACGTGTTCGTCCCCGCCGACATGGTCGTCCGGGCCGGCGCCGACGACCCGACGCGCCTCGACGACCTCCAGTCGGCCGGGTTCGTCTGGTTCGAGATGCTGATCTCCGCCGGTTACGCGGGCGGTGCCGCCGCCCTGGTGGAGCAGGTGCTGGAGCGCAAGCGCGGCAGTGTCGAGGAGCGGGCCGCGCTCGCCGTCGACATGGAGTCCGCGCTCGCCCTGCTGGAGGGCGTGGCCCGCGGCACCGGTGCCGAGCCCGGCGACGAGGAGTCGGTGGCCCGGGTGCTGGTCGCCCGGTACGCGGTGCAGAACGCGCTGCCGGACATCGTCGGACGGGCCCTGGAGCTGCTGGGCGGGCTGGAGTTCATCAACAACCCGGCCAGTGCGCAGGTCGCTGCCGCGACACGTGCCCTGGCCTTCCACCCGCCGTCTCGTATCGCTGCCGCGGAGCCGCTTCTCACGTACTTCGGCGGAGGGCCGCTGGTCCTGGCGTAGAGCTCGGCCGGCAGAGCCGAGTGGGCGACTGCGGGCCGCCTTGGCCGGTCGCGCAGTTCCCCGCGCCCCTTCGGGGGCGCTTCCCCCCACCCGACCTTTTGGAGTGAGCCACACGTGACCGTCATCCAGGACTCGCCGGCGCCGGCGACCGCCGTCGACGACGAGGCGGAGATCCTCAACCTGTACCGGGCCCACCTGAGCAAGGGCCGGGCCACGCTCGCCGAGCTGTTCGGCAGCCACATGGAGGTGGCGTCCGAGGGCGCCTGGCTCACCACCAGCGACGGTGAGCGCTTCCTGAACGCGGGCGGCTACGGCGTGTTCATCATGGGTGCCCGCCACCCGATCGTGATGGAGGAGGTGGAGCGCCAGCTGCGCACCCACCCCACCGCGACCCGCATCCTGCTGGAGCCCACGGTGGCGCGCGCCGCCGAGGCGCTGGTCTCCGTGCTGCCGGCCGGTCTGGACCGCGTGCACTTCGCGCTGTCCGGCGCCGAGGCGGTGGAGACCGGTCTGAAGCTGGCCCGCGCGGGCGGCTTCAAGCGGACCGTCTCGATGCGCGGCGGCTACCACGGCAAGACCCTGGGCGCGCTGTCGGCCACCGCGAAGGACGTCTACCAGGCGCCGTTCCGCCCGCTCGTCCCGGACTTCCAGCACCTGCCGTTCGGTGACGCCGACGCGCTGGAGGCCGAACTGCGCGCCCACCCGGGCGAGCTGTGCGTGATCCTGGAGCCGGTACAGGGCGAGGGCGGCGTGATCATCCCGCCCCGCGGCTACCTCAAGCGGGTCGAGGAGCTGGTCCGCGAGTACGAGGGCTTCCTGATCCTCGACGAGGTGCAGTCCGGCTTCGGACGCCTCGGCGAGTGGTGGGGCGCCGACATCGAGGGCGTCGTCCCGGACGTCCTGCTCACCGGCAAGGCGCTCGGCGGCGGTGTGATGCCGGTGTCGGCGGCCGTCGCCACCCGCAAGGCGTTCCGCCCCTTCGACAAGGACCCCTACGTCCACACCGCCACCTTCTCCGGCCAGCCGGTGCTGATGGCGGCGGTGCAGGGCGCGATCCGGGCCGTCAAGGAGGAGCGCCTGGTGACCCGGGCCATGGACCTCGGCGCCCGGCTGCTGCCGCGGATCGCGGAGGTCGCCCACCGCAACATCCCCGAGCTGGTGGTGGACGTGCGCGGCCGGGGGCTGCTCATCGGCGTGGAGCTGGTCGAGGCGGGCCTCGCCGGCGAGCTGCTGATCGAACTGTTCAACCACGGCGTGGTCGCCAACCACTCCATGAACGGCAGCTCGGTGGTGCGGTTCACGCCGCCCGCCGTGCTGGACGACACCGACGTGGACTTCCTCGTCAACTCCTTCGACCTGGCCACCCGCGACCTGATCAAGGGCGCGGCCAAGATGCCGGAAGGCGGTAACTGATCGTGCGGCACGTCGAACTCGATGCCCTGATACCCGCGGAGCAGGCCGAAACGGTCCTGCACGCCGTACGACGCTGGGAGAGGTACCCCGACCTCGCACCCCACGTCAACGCGACCACCGTGCACACCTCCTACCCCGAGCCGAACCCCTCCTCCAGCTGGGAGCTGCACTTCCGCAGCGGCCTGCTGCGCTGGACGGAGGACGACACCGTACTGCCGGAGAGCGGGGAGATCCGCTTCGAGCAGTCCGACGGCGACTTCGACTCCTTCACCGGGACCTGGACCTTCCGGCAGACCGGGCAGGACGTCGCCGTCCGCTTCGACGCCGACTTCGACTTCGGCATCCCGAGCCTGGAGGGCATCCTCGACCCGATCGCCGAGCGGGTCATCAAGGAGACGGTCGCCTGGGCGCTGACGGGCCTGTACCCGGCCGTGCGCATCCAGGGCGGGATCGAGCTCACCGAGCCCGCCGCCGTCGGCGCCTAGGGATCGCCGAGGAGCTGACCATGGACCAGGCGAACCCCTTCGAGACACCCCGCACGTACTCGCTGCACCGCGCCGAGTACCTGGTGGGCCTCGCCGTCACCACCGGCATGATCGTCTACCACTTCGGCGACATCCGCTGGCTGCCGGCGCTCGGACTCTTCCTCTACATCGACCTGATCGGCTACATCCCCGGTGCCATCGCGTTCAAGAAGAGCGGCGGCCGGCCGATCCACAAGGCGTACTACGTCCTCTACAACGTCATGCACAGCCTCATCACGCAGGGCGCGGTGGCCGCGCTGTGGTGCTGGCTGGTCAAGCCGGAGTGGGCGCTGCTGGTGCTGCCGTTCCACCTGTTCGGCGACCGCGGCCTGTTCGGCAACTTCATGAAGTCCTTCGCCCTGCCCTTCGAGCCGGTGCGCCAGGAGGGCTACCTGCGGCTGCTGGACGACCTGGGCCTGCCCCACCCCAAGCCGGTGGGGCACGCGATGGACCCGGTGCCGGTCGGGCACGTCCCGGCGCGGACGGCCGTACGGGAGACGGAGGCCGTGCGATGACCACCGCCACGGACGTACGCCGTCCGGTCCGGCAGGACCCGGCCGAACGCCGCCGGGCGCTGTACCACCTGGCATCGCCGGTGTCGGTGCTCACCACCGGCCCCGAGGACCGGACGCACGGCACCACCGCGAGCACGGTGACCCTGGTCTCGCGCTCGCCCCTGCTGGTCGGGGTCGTCCTGCGGGCGGGGTCGTCCTTCGCCCGGCTGGCCGCCGCCGAGGGCCGGTTCGCGATCAACGTGCTCGGCGGCGACCAGGCCGACGTGGCCCGGCGGTTCGCCGACAGCGGCCGGCCGGACGGCGACGCGGCCTTCGCGGGCCTGGCCTGGACGGCGGACCGGTACGCGCACGCCCCGCTGATCGCGGGCGCGCTCGCCCACTACGTCTGCCGGTTCCACTCCGCGCACGCGGCCGGCGACAGCGAACTGCTGCTCGGACACGTGGTGCGGGCCACCGCGGACGACGGGCTCCCCCTGTTCAGTTACGCCGGCGGGCTGTACGCCGGCTCCCTGCGCCCGGCGAAGGAGGCCGCCGCATCATGACCGCACCCGTAGCTCCGGAGGCGGACTGGGACAAGGCGCCCGGTCTGCTGGACGGCGCGAAGGAACTCACCCTCGGCCCCGAGGAGTGCGACCTCGCCTACTGGATCACCTCGGTGGCCCAGGGCACCCTGCGCGACCGCGGGGTCACCGGCCACCACGAGAACGCGGTCACGCCCGCCTTCCTCAAGGCGCCCGGCCCGCTGCGCGAGGCGCTGGTGCTGGAGTTCGGCTTCCGGGCGCTGGCGGAGGAGCTGGCCACCCGGCTGCTCGGCCACTACGTGTCGATCGCGCCCGGCATCCCCGAGATGGAGTTCTACGCCACCCAGCTCATCGACGAGGCCCGGCACGCCCGGGTGTTCCGCCAGCACCTGGTGGAGCTGGGCATCCCGGCGAGCACCCTGCTCAGGGACATCGAGGACATGGCGAGGGACTACCGCAAGCGGGTCCTCGACCCGGTGGTGGACTTCACCCTGGACATCGTCCGCGACCAGGCCGACTTCCCCGGCGGGGTCGCCGTGTTCGCCATCATCATCGAGGGCGTGCTCGCCCCGGCGGCCGAGCTGAGCGAGCGCAAGTGGACCCCGCTGTCCCCGGCGACCGGCGAGATCTCGCGGGGCACCGCGATCGACGAGATCCGCCACCTCACCGTGGCCAGCACCATCCTGCGCGACCACGTGGCCCGGCACCCCGAATACACGCCGCGGCTGCTGGAGATCCTGCGCTCGGGCGTGAAGCTGTGGGACGAGATCCCGGACCGGGAGTTCGTCATCCACCGCGAGGAGCTGTTCCAGCAGGGCATGGCCGAGCACGCCGACAAGATCGGCGACTACGAGGTCTGGCCGGGCGTGCGGCTCCTGGACACCACCGCCGAGCAGCGCTACGACATGGCCGAGCGGTGGACCGACGAGATGGCCGAGGTCCGCATGGAGTACATGGGCCTGCCGGTCGAGGTGCTCTCCTCGGAGACCGGCGCATGAGCACCGGCCGGGCCGCGGTCGTCACCGGCATCGGGTCGTACGTCCCGCCCAACGTGGTGACCAACGACGACCTGGCCGAACGGCTCGACACCTCCGACGCCTGGATCAGGTCGCGCACCGGGATCGCCGAGCGCAACTTCATCACCCCGGGCACCTCCACCGGCGACCTCGCGGTGGAGGCGGGCCTGAGGGCGCTGAAGTCGGCGGGCGACGAGCGGGTCGGGGCGGTGGTGCTGGCCACCACCACTCCCGACCAGCCCTGCCCGGCGACCGCGCCGCAGGTGGCAGCCCGGCTCGGGCTCGGGCAGGTGCCCGCCTTCGACGTGGCGGCCGTCTGCTCGGGGTTCCCGTACGGCCTGGCGTCGGCCGCGGGGCTCATCGCGGCCGGCATCACCGACCGGGTGCTGCTGATCGCGGCGGACGCCTTCACCACGATCATCAACCCCGCGGACCGCACCACCGCGGTGATCTTCGCGGACGGCGCGGGCGCGGTGGTGCTGCGGGCCGGCGACGCCGGGGAGCCCGGGGCGATCGGCCCGCTGGTGCTCGGCAGCGACGGCGAGCTGAGCCATCTGATCGAGGTGCCGGCGGGCGGCTCGCGGCAGCGTTCCAGCGACCGGCCGGTCGACCCGGAGGACCACTACTTCCGGATGCTCGGCCGGGACACCTACCGGCACGCGGTGGAGCGCATGACCGCCGCGTCCACCGAGGCCGCCGAGCGGGCCGGGTGGCGTCTCGACGACGTCGACCGGTTCGTGGCCCACCAGGCCAACGCCCGGATCCTGGAAGCCGTCTCGGACCGGCTCGGCATCCCCGCCGAGCGGCAGTTGAGCAACATCGCGCGGGTCGGCAACACCGGCGCCGCCTCGATCCCGCTGCTGCTCGCCGAGGCCACCGCCGAGGGCCGGCTCGCGGCGGGCCACCGGGTGCTGCTGACCGCGTTCGGCGGCGGCCTGTCCTGGGGCGCCACGACCGTCGTCTGGCCGGAGCTGCAGACAACCTGACCGACCGTCAGTCACTCATATCGATTCAGCGGTGCGCGCGGCGCGTACACCCTCGAAAGGAACCGACATGCTGGAGCAGCTGAAGGAAATCCTGTCCAACAAGCTCAAGGTGTCGCCCGAGTCCATCACTCCGGAGGCCACCAGGGAGGACATCGAGCTGGACTCGCTGGCCGTGGTGGAGCTGTCGCTGCTGCTGAAGTCCGAGCTGGACCTGGACATCAGCGACGACGATCTCCTGGAGGCCGAGACCGTGGGCGACATGGTCCGGCTGATGGAGGAGCGGAGCGCGAAGGTCTGATGGCCGGGATGGACATCGCCGTCACCGGGCTCGGCCTGGTCACCCCGGGCGGTATCGGGGTCGGGCCGAGCTGGGCGGCGGTCTGCGACGGCAGGCCGGCCGCCGCCCTCGATCCGGTATTGGCGGACAACCCTGTACAGATCTCCTGCCGGGTGCCCGGCTTCGACCCCGAGACCTTGCTGAGCGCGCGACGCGCGCACCGCCTGGACCGGTTCGTCCAGTTCGCGCTGGTCGCCGCGCACGAAGCGGTGGCCGACGCGGGCCTCGACCCGCAGACCTGGGACGGCGCGCGGGTGGGTGTGGTGCTGGGCTGCGCCGACGGCGGGCCCGGCACGGTCGAGGAACAGCACCATGTGCTGCGCGAGCAGGGCGCCGACCGGGTGTCGCCGCTGCTGCTGCCCATGCAGCTGCCGAACATGCTGGCCGGTCAGACGGCCATCGAGTTCGGGGCGACCGGGCCCAACCTGGTGGTGGCCACCGCCTGCGCCTCGGGCGCGACCGCCATCGGCACGGCCCGTGACCTGCTCGTGCTCGGTCGCTGCGACATCGTCCTGGCGGGCGGCAGCGAGGCCATGATCACTCCGCTGGTGATGGCCGGGTTCGCGCAGATGGGCGCCCTGTCCAAGCGGCACGACGACCCGGCGTCCGCCTCCCGTCCGTTCGACGTGGACCGGGACGGTTTCGTCGCCGGGGAGGGCGCCGGAATCCTCGTGATGGAACGCGTCGCGGACGCCCGCGCCCGGGGCGCGCACGTCCACGGCCGGATCATCGGGTACGGGGCGACCGCCGACGCGCACCACATGACGTCGCCGCACCCCGACGGTGCCGGCATCGAAGCCGCCGTGCGGGCGGCCCTCGCCGACGCGGGAGCCGATCCGGACGACGTGCAGCACGTCAACGCCCATGGGACTTCGACCCCGTTGAACGATCTGTCGGAGGCCCGCATGATCCAGCGGACCCTGCGCGGGGACCCGCTGGTCACCTCCACGAAGGGAGTCACCGGTCATCTGCTGGGCGCCGCCGGCGCGGTCGAGGCCGCGTTCGCCGTGCTCAGCGTGGAGCACGAACTGATCCCGCCTGTCGCCAACCTGGTCATGCCCGATCCCCGGATCGAGGTCAAGCTGGCCCAGACCGCCACCGACATGCCGATCGACCTGGCACTGAGCAACTCGCTGGGTTTCGGTGGGCAGAACACGTCGCTCGCGATCGCGCCCGCCTAGCCCGCGCCCCTGTGGGGCGCCTCGACAGCCGTCCGCTGAGCATCCTCCGCGGGCGGCTGTTCTCCGTCCCCCTCCCCCTGTCCGCCCTGTTTGCTCTGGAGTTCCCCATGTCCACCAGTGGTTCCCCACCCCAGTCCGGACGGCTCGGTACCGGGCACATCCTCTTCCTGATCGTCGCGGCCGCGGCCCCGCTCTCCGCCATGGTCGGCACCGTCCCCCTCGCCTTCGCCTTCGGCGACGGAGCGGGCGTCCCCGCGGCCTTCCTGTTCGCCGGGGTCACCCTGCTGTGCTTCTCGGTCGGTTACGCGGTCAGCGCCCGCCGTACCGGGGGTTCCGGCGGGTTCTACGCCTCCGTCGCCGACGGACTCGGCCGGCCGCCCGCGGTGGCCGCCGGCTACGTCGCGCTGCTCTCCTACAACTGCGCGACCATCGGCCTCGCGGGCGCGCTCGGCTACTTCACCCAGCTGGTGCTGGCCGCCCACGGCCTGACGGTGTCCTGGGAGTGGTGCGCGGCCGTCGGCCTGCTGCTCACCGCCGTGCTCGGCTACCGGGAGATCGCGCTCAGCGCCCGGGTGCTGGCCCTGCTGATGCTCGGCGAGATCGGCGTCCTGGCCGCCCTGGACGTGGCGATCCTCGCCCGGCACGGCCTGCACGCCCTGCCCGCCACGTCCTTCTCCCCGCACACCGCGGCCGGGCACGGGGCCGGCGTCTCGCTGATGTTCGCGTTCGTCTCCTTCATCGGCTTCGAGTCGGCCGCCCTGTACGGCAAGGAGGCCAGGGACCCGCGGCGCAGCGTGCCCCGCGCCACCTACGCGGCCGTCACCCTGATCGCCGGCTTCTACGCCCTGACCAGCTGGCTGGCCGTCGGCGCGGTCGGCAGCGACCGGGTGCGCGAGGTCGCCGGCAAGCAGATGGGCGACCTGTTCTTCGTCCTCGGCGACGACTTCCTGGGCAAGGCGGGCAGCACCGGGCTGCAGATCCTGCTGTGCACCAGCCTGTTCGCGGCGACGCTGGCCCTGCACAGCGCGGCCAACCGCTACGCCCAGGTCCTCGCCGAGGACGGCCTGCTGCCGGGCGGGCTGGCCGCGGAGCACCCGAGGCACCGCTCCCCGCACCGGGCGAGCCTCGCGCAGAGCGCCCTGACCGCGGTGGTCGTGGGCGGTTTCGCGGTGGCCGGTCTCGACCCGTACGCCGACCTGACCACCAGCATGCTGGGCCTCGGCACCCTGGGCATCGTCGCCCTCCAGGCGCTGGCCGCGCTGTCGGTGCTCGGGCTGCGGCTGCGGCGGAGCGGGGGCGGCGGCCACTGGTGGCGGGAGGTCGTCGCCCCGCTGCTGGGCTTCCTGGGCCTGGCCGCCTCGGTGTGGCTGGTGGTCGGCAACTTCGACATGCTCACCGGCTCGCCGTCCGAGGTCATCGCCGCCCTGCCCTGGCTGCTGCCGCTGGTCGCGGCGGGCGGCCTGCTGTACGCCGCCCGGCTGCGCGCCGCCCGGCCCGCCCGCTACGCCCTGCTCGGCACCCGGCACACCACGACCGCGGCGCCGGACCCCGGCCCGGCCGCCCCCGCTCTGTCAGGAGACCGCCATGCATGACCCGAACGAGCTGATCGAGGCCGGTCCCGAGGCGGTACGCCGCCTGGCCCGCCGCCGCTACGACCTCGACCTGGAGGCCGTGAGCGGCGCCCTGCGGGACCGCTCGGCCTCGCAGGCCGAGGTGACCCGGCTGCGCACCGAACTGAACCGCACCGCCAAGGCCCGCCGCTCGGGCCCGCCGACCGAGGCGGAGAAGGAGGCGGCGCGGGCGCTGCGCGCCGAGGTGCAGCAGGCTGAGGGCGCCGCCCGCACGGCCGCCGGGGCGCTGACCGAGCTGCTGCTGGGCATCCCCAACCTGCCGCTGGACTCCGTGCCGGACGGCGACTCGGAGAAGGAGGCGGTGGAGGTCCGGCGGGGCGGGCCCGCCCCGCGCGCGGCGGACGGCGCCCGCCACCACGCGGAGATCGGGGAGGCGCTCGGCATCCTCGACTCCCCCGCCGCGGCCCGGCTCTCCGGTGCCCGGTTCAGCGTGTCCCACGGGGCCGGGGCGCGGCTCGAGCGGGCCCTCGGCGACTTCTTCCTCGACCTGCACACCCGCGAGCACGGGTACACCGAGCAGTCGGTGCCGTTCCTGGTCGGCCGCGACACGATGACGGGGACCGGGCAGCTGCCCAAGTTCGAGGAGGACCTGTTCCGCACCCAGGTCGGCGACCGGGAGCTGTTCCTGATCCCGACCGCCGAGGTGCCGCTGACCAACCTGGTGGCCGGGCAGCTCCTGGACGCGCGGAAGCTGCCGTACGCGTTCACCGCCCGTACCCCCTGCTTCCGCGCGGAGGCGGGGGCGTACGGCCGGGACACCCGGGGCGTGCTGCGGCTGCACCAGTTCGAGAAGGTGGAGCTGGTGCGGATCTGCGCGCCCGAGGTGGCGCAGGAGCAGCTGGCGCTGATGGTCGCGCACGCCGAGGAGTGCCTGCGCCGGCTCGAACTGTCCTTCCGCACGGTGCTGCTGCCCGCAGGAGACATGGGCTTCTCGGCGCGGATGACGTACGACATCGAGGTGTGGCTGCCCGGCGGCGGCGCGTACCGGGAGATCTCCTCGGTGTCCGACTGCGGGACCTTCCAGGCCCGCCGGGCCGACATCCGGGTCAAGCGGCCCGACGGCCGCAAGACGCCGGCGGCCACGCTCAACGGCTCGGCCCTGCCGATCGGCCGCACGGTGGCCGCGCTGCTGGAGCAGGGGGTGCGGGACGACGGGTCCGTGGTGCTGCCCGACGCGCTGGTGCCGTACACCGGGTTCCGGCGGATCCTGCCGGGCGGCGGGACCGAGTAGCCGGCTCCCGGCCCGGGACGGAAGAAGGGGCGGGAGCCGAGGTGAGGACCTCGGCTCCCGCCCCTTCGCGGTGTCTCACGCGCCCATCATGTGCACCCCGCCGTCCACGTGGACGATCTCGCCGGTGGTGCGCGGGAAGAAGTCCGACAGCAGGGCGACGACCCCGCGGGCGGCCGGGTCCGGGTCGGCGAGGTCCCAGCCGGCCGGGGCCCGTTCGGTTTCCCAGACGTCGGCGAGCTGCGAGAAGCCCGGGATGGACTTGGCGGCCATGGAGCGCAGCGGGCCGGCCGCGACGAGGTTGCAGCGGATGCCGCGGCCGCCGAGGTCGCGGGCGAGGTAGCGGCTGGTGGCCTCCAGGGCGGCCTTGGCGACGCCCATCCAGTCGTAGTGCGGCCAGGCGACGGCCGCGTCGAAGGTGAGGCCGACGACCGAGCCGCCGCGCCGCTCCAGCAGCGGCAGGCAGGCCGTCGTGAGGGACTTCAGCGAGTACGCCGAGACCTGCACGGCCGTCGAGACGTCGTCCCAGGTGCCGTCCAGGAACGAGAAGGCGCCCTGGGGGCCGTAGGCGATGGAGTGCACGACGCCGTCGAGGGAGTCGACGTGCTCGCCGATCCGCCCGGCCAGGGACGCCAGTTGGTCCTTGTCGGTGACGTCCAGTTCGATCACCGGGGCGGGCTTGGGCAGGCGGGCGGCGATGCGCTCGATGAGGGTGAGTCGGCCGAAGCCGGTCAGCAGGACCTCGGCCCCCTCCTCCTGGGCGATCCGGGCCACGTGGAAGGCGATGGAGGCGTCCGTGACGACCCCGGTCACCAGGACGCGCTTGCCGGCGAGGATGCCGCTCATGCCACCGTCACCCCCTTGGGCAGGGCGCCCACCAGCGGGGAGTCGTGGTCCTGGGGGCCGAGGGCGCTGCCGCCGCCGGGCGAGCCGAGGCCGGCGAAGAAGGCGGCGTTGGAGGCCGCGTGGTCGTCGCCCCACTCCTCGGGCATGTCGTCCTCGAAGTAGATGGCGTCGACCGGGCACACCGGTTCGCAGGCGCCGCAGTCCACGCATTCCTCCGGATGGATGTACAGGGCGCGGCGGCCCTCGTAGATGCAGTCCACGGGGCACTCCTCGATGCAGGAGCGGTCCTTGACGTCGACGCAGGGCAGTCCGATGACGTAGGCCATGCTCAACTCCTCGTATTGTCGGCCGGGTTCACTTGAGTGGGGTGCCGGTGGTGCGCTCGCCCAGGGTCAGCACGGTGACGGCCAGGACGGCCATGGCGGCGGCGATGACACCGAACAGGGCGCCGGTGCCGTGCGTGTCCAGCACCGGCAGCAGCACGAACGGCAGTGCGGCGGCGCTGAGTTTGGACAGCGAGTAGGCGGCGCCCGAGGCGGTGGCGCGGATCGCGGTGGGGTACTGCTCGGACAGGTACACGTGCGAGACGCTGGAGAAGACGTTGCTGAACAGGGTGTAGGCGAAGCCGCAGGCGACGATCGTCGCGGCCGAGTCCGCGTAGCCGAAGCCGAGTCCGGCGAGCATCATCGCGGCCGCCGAGAGGGCGACCAGGGTGCGCCGTTCGACGCGGTCGACCACGGGCAGGGCGAGGGCGGAGCCCACCGGGTAGCCCAGGAAGGACAGGGCGGTGAAGCCGAGGCCCGCCACGATGCCGTAGCCCTTGGCGGCGACGATCTGCGGGGCGAGGGTGCCGAAGCCGTAGTAGCCGACGACGGAGAGCACGCAGAACAGCCACAGGACGAGCGTGCGGCGGAGCATGCCCGGGCGCAGGACGTCCCGCAGCCGGGCGTGCGGGCCGACCGCGTCGGGCTCGGCCGGTGCGGGGGCCTCCAGGGGCAGGCCGCGGCCCGCCGCCTCCGCCTCCATCCGGGCCACCAGGTGCTCCGCCTCCGCGGTCCGCCCCGCCGCGGCCAGCCAGCGCGGGGACTCGATGAGCTGCCGGCGCAGGATCCACACCACGGCCGAGCCGAGCGCGCCGAGCACGAACAGCCAGCGCCAGCCGGCCACGCCCAGCGGGGTCAGCGGCACCAGCCACAGGGCGGCGAAGCCGACGGCGGGGACCCCGCAGAAGGCGAGGGTGTAGGCCCAGGCGATGAACCGGCCGCGCTTGCGGGCCGGCAGCACGTCGGCCAGGTAGCAGTCGGACAGGGCCTGTTCGGCGCCGATGCCGACCCCGGCGAGGAAGCGGGTGACGATCAGCCAGCCGGCGTTCGGGGAGAACGCGCCGAGGAGCGAGAACACCGAGTAGATGGCGAGGTTGATCAGGAAGGCCCGGCGCCGGCCGAACCGGTCGGCGATCCGGCCGAGCGTCAGGGAACCGATGAACTGGCCGACGAACACGGAGGCCAGGACGAGTTTGAGCGAGGTGGCGCCGAAGCCGAAGTCGCTCTGCAGCACCTTGCCGATGGTGCCCGACAGGTTGTTCTCGAAGGTGTCGAAGAACAGGCCGACGCCGATGACCGCGGTGAGTCTTCGGTGCAGGGGAGTGATCGGCATGCGGTCCAGGCGGACCCCGATCGAGGCCGGGGCGGTGACTCCGCCCGCCGCCGCGGTGGTCTGGGACATGGGGCTGGCTCCTTTGGGGACTTCCGTGCGAACTCTTGCGTCGCTCCCGGGAAGGAACCGCCCGGGCCACCGCGGGGCCGGGCGCGCGGCCCGGGCCCGCGGCGGCCCGGGCGTGCGGCCCGGGGGCCGGGTGTGGGGGTGTCGGGTG